>NZ_JBSFWU010000054.1:0-52709 GCF_053594995.1 Streptomyces sp. NPDC002536 | reverse complement strand
TGATGACCCTCTTGCGGGTCGGTTTCGATGCACTGGTGTGCTCGGCCATCACCTCCCGCGCCGTTGCCACCCAGCGGTCGTCCCGCGCCCCTGACGGGGGCGCGGGGAACTGCGCGACCAGCCACGACGAGCCCGCATCCGACGCACCGCACCTCCCGCAGAGCGCTCAGCGGATACGGTGCCCGCGTGCTCCCTTCGACCAGGCTTCGCGCCACCGTCCTTGCGACGCTGCTGAGTTGCGCTCTCGTCGCCTGCGGCGGAGGGAAGAAGGCGCCTCCCCAGGCGGCCACCCCGGCACCGAGCGCCTCCCCCTCCGCCGGCCCCGGCCCCGTCCCCGTCTTCACACACGGCAGGCGCAACGGCGCCAAACGCGTCGCCCTCACCTTCGATGCCGACATGACGGCCGATCAGGGGCCGCGTGCCGCACGTGGTGAGCGTTTCGACAATCCCGCCCTGATCGCGACGCTGCGCCGGCTGAAGGTGCCCGCCACGGTCTTCATGACGGGCATGTGGGCCGACCAGTACCCCGCCGAGGCCAAGTCCCTCGGCGGCGACCCGCTGTTCGAGGTCGGCAACCACTCGTACACCCATCACGCGTTCTCCATGCCCTGCTACGGTCTGCCGGCCGTCGCGCCGGGCACCGCCCGTGCCGATGTGGAGCGTGCCTTCGACGCCTTCCGGCGCGCCGGAGTCGCGCGCACGGTGCCGTACTTCCGTTTCCCGGGCGGCTGTCACACGGATGCGGTGCTGCGCGAGCTCGGGCCGACGAGGGTGACGGCCGTGCAGTGGGACGTCGTGAGCGGCGACGCGTTCGCCGAGCAGGCGGGGCCGGTGGCCGCCGAGGTGCTCGACAAGGTCCGGCCCGGCTCGGTCGTCGTGATGCACTGCACGCGGAGTGCTGCGCCGGCCACGGAGGAGGCCGTGAGGCAGATCGTGCCGGAACTGCGGGCGCGGGGCTACGAGTTGGTGCGGGTCTCGGAGTTGATCGGAGGGTGAGGTGCCCCGGCCCCGGACACCCCCTACCTCCGCCCACTCACCGCACACGCCACAGCCGTTGCCCCCGCCGCAAGCACGGCAGCTATGCCGAACGGCAGCAGCGGCATGGTGACGGTCCCGTGCTGCGAGCCGGTGACCAGCCCGGTCACGGCGGCGTTGGCGGGTGAGCCCGCGGCGACCGTCACGATCAGTGCGGCGAGGACGGTCGAGGGCACCGCCCACGCCGTACTGCGCAGCAGCGGCCGGTTGCACAGTGCGCCCACGCCCGTGCCGAGCAGTGCGCACGCCAGCGCGGTCAGCAGGCCGGCCAGGGAGGCGGACAGGACGGGGACGGCCACGCGGTGATCGACGCTGCGGGGATCGCTGATCGCGGCGACGAGGGCCGTGCCGGCGACGGCGAGGACGGTCGAGGCGGACAGCCCGGTGAGCACTGCGGCGAGGTGCACCCGCCGGGGACCGGCCGCCGCGACGGTGCAATTGCGCGCGGCTTCGGGCTCGTTGGTCACGCACACCCGCACGAGCCAGGCGGCGACGGGCACGAGCGCGGCGGCGGCCCAGCCGAAGGAGTCGAGGATGGGCTGCCCGCCCTGCACCCCGATGCCCATGACGGCTCCGTAGAAGAGCAGCGGGGGCAGCCAGCGGTACGAGCGCAGCAGCAGGGCGGTCTGATAGCCGAGCAGCGGGATCACGGACGGGACTCCTCTTCGTGCACGGCCCTGATGTGCCAGGGAGGCTGGGCGGTCAGCAGGGATCCGAGCAGCGCGTCGGAGTGCGCGGCGGCGACGGTCAGCCGGACCGCACCGGGAAGGACTTCCCAGCGCGGGTCGCCGGGCAGCTCGGGCGGCAAGTGCGCGCCGCCGGGCGGGGCCTGGGCCTCGATGCGGACGCGGGGGCCGGCGGCGGCACCGCTCCCGGGGGCGGGAACCGTGGCCAGCCGGCCGGCCTCCACCCGGTACCCGGCGTCGGCGGCGCCGGCCAGGCGGCGCGGGTCGTGGTCGACGAACACCACCGACGCCCCGGCCGCCACCCGGTCCCGTACCGCGCCGTCGAGGAGGGTGCGCGAGGCCCGGTCGAGGCCCGTCCAGGCCTCGTCCAGGACGAGCAGGCCGGGGGTGCCCAGCAGGCCCTGGGCGACGGCCACCTTCTGGCTGGTGCCCTTGGAGAGTTCGGCGAGGCGGGTGCGGGCGTGGCCGCCCGCGCCGAAGCGGTCCAGCCAGTCACGGCCCGCAGCGGCCGCGGCCGCGCGGCCCAGGCCCTGCACGCGGCCCATGTGCGTGAGCCAGCCGAGCGCGGTGAACGGCAGCGCGGACGGGAAGCGTTCGGGGACGTAGGCGGTGCGGGGGCGGTCCGCGATGCGGCCGGCGCTCGGGGCGTCGATGCCCGCGAGCAGCCGCAGCAGCGTGGACTTGCCGCTGCCGTTGGCTCCTTCGATCCGCAGCAGCGTGCCCGCCGGCACTTCGAGATCGACGTCGCGCAGCACCCACGGTCCGCCGACTCCGTAGCGGCGACCGACCCCCATCAGTCTCATGGCCTCACGGTAGCGTGGGAGTGTGACAAGCCCTGCGACCAGCCCTGACACCCCCGACGAGATCCCCGCCACGCCCGATCCGCGCGACGACGCACCGCAGTTCGTGCTGCCGCTGGTGGTGCGGATCGAGAAGACGGCTCCCCCGGCCCGCACGGACGCGCTGGAGACGGCGGCGCGGGCGGTGCTGACCCTGCTGTCGGATGCGCGCGCGACCGACGAGGACGGGGAGTGGGCGCAGGCCGTGCGGGACTGGCAGGACGCCCGTATCCGCAAGGTGGTGCGCAGGGCGCGCGGCGCGGAGTGGCGCAAGGCGTCGGGGCTGCCGGGCATCACGGTGCACGGGGCCGGGGCCGAGGTGCGGGTCTTCCCGCCCGTGCCCCTGGACGGCTGGCCGAAGGAGCTGATCAAGCTCCAGGTGTCGGGCACGAACCTGGACGACCCGGAGCCCCCGGCGGCACCGGACCCCGCGCGGCCGGTGCTGTGGCTGAACCCGGAGCTGGACATGTCCGCGGGCAAGGCCATGGCCCAGGCCGGACACGGCGCCCAGCTGGCGTGGTGGGCGCTGGACGGGGCGGCCCGCAAGGCCTGGCAGGAGGACGGCTTCCCGCTGTCCGTGCGGACGGCGGACGCGGCCCGCTGGGCGGAACTCACGTCGAGCGGGCTGCCCGTGGTGCGGGATGCCGGCTTCACGGAGATCGCGCCCGGGCCGACTGTTGCCGTCGAAGGAGGCGAGCACTACTGCCCGCTCCCGCGCCTACGACGACCGTAAGGTACGTCCGGTAGGTCGGGGCGGACTCACCGGACCGGCCAGGCGAGGTCAAACCGGCCGTCATCGGGCTGCCGTTGCTCGCCGGAGGCGTGGGCGACCCGGACGGCACGCCATGTTCTGTGGCTCGCCGGCTGAGCCGCCGGGCCTCGATCGGCGGCTCACGCCCTGCGTCGCCGGGCAACGGGTGTCACGGTGAGTGGTGAACGACCAACCACGCACAGGCCGAGGAGACAGTGCGATGCCCCGTGGAGCAAGCCCCAAGCGCGAGCGGCAGTACGAGCACATCAAGGAGAGCGCGAAACAGCGCGGCGAGAGCACCAAGCGTGCGGAAGAGATCGCCGCGCGCACCGTCAACAAGGAACGCGCCCGCGCAGGCGAGTCCAGGACCGCCAGCCGCACCTCCCTGCAGGACATGTCCTCCTCCCGGCGCGGCGGACAGCGCTCGCACCCCGGCGCCCAGGGCCCCACCAAGGAACAGCTCTACAACGAGGCGAAACAGAAGAACGTCGAAGGCCGCTCCCACATGAACAAGGCCGAACTGAAGCGGGCCCTGGGCCGCAGCTGAGCCAAGGGCAGGGCCTGCGGGCGCCCCGGTTGCATACCCGCGGAAAAGAGCGTGAGCTGGATACGGAAGCAGCCGCGGGACTCAGGAGATCGTCATGATCGTCCTCGGGATCGTCTTGCTCATCATCGGATTCCTGACGGGGTTCAACATATTGTGGACGATCGGCATCGTTCTGGTCGTCATAGGCCTCGTCCTGTGGGTACTGGGGGCTGTCGGCCATGCCGTCGGCGGTCGACGTCACTATTGGTAGTCACTACCGGTAGTCACTGTTGGCAGGAGGCAAGGCGAGCAGCGCATTCCAGCATCAGTGCGTGGACGAAGGCCTGCGGAAGGTTGCCGCGCATCTGACGCTGGGCGATGTCGTACTCCTCGGAGTACAGCCCGGCCGGGCCGTATGCGGCGCGGTTCCGCTCGAACCACCGGAACGCCGCCGCTTCCCGGCCCTGTTGGTGTTCGGCCAGAGCCGTGATGAAGCCGCACAGCAGGAACGCTCCCTCGGCCTCCTGCAGCGGCCGTTCGTCGTGGCGGAAGCGGTAGGCGAAGTGGTCGTCAGTGAGCTCCCGGATGTACGCCTTCAAGGTCGCCACCGTCCGCGGGTCGTCGCCCGGAACCGCTCCGCGGATCGCGGCCAGCAGACGTACCGGTAGTCGTAGTTGCGCCCTTCCTCGGTGCGCTCGGGGAGGCTGGTCGTGCCGGCCGCCACCATGCCGCCGGACGCCGCCGTCAGACCGCGCAGCACCGTGTAGGCGTGCCGGGCATCCGCCGGTCGCCGTGCGGTCCGACCAGAACGCCCCACTAGCCGTCCGCCAGCAGCGCGTACCGGCGCAGGGGCTGCGGCGACATGAGCGTGGCGCCGAGCCCCGGGACGGGCGACGCTGCGTTCATGAGCTCCCTCGGCCGAGATCTCCACGCGGTGACGGGCCGCACCGTTCCGGCCGCCGGGCCGGGTGCGGGGATCGCACCCTCACACCCCCAGCCTTTCAGATGGCGGTCACCGTCGCCGGGGCACGCGGTACTCGCAGAGCGCCTTGATGAGCAACCACCCCAGGTTCACCCTGGCGGACCACCCGGACCTTCGCGACCGAACTGTCACATAGGCCTGTGATACTGGCGGCGGAACATCCGTACTGGCGTCAGGGAGTTCGACGTTGCCAAGGGGGAAGCGGGCGAAAAGGGCGAAGCCGCCTAAATACTCGAAGAAGACGACCCTTTACGCGGCGTCGGCCGTGGGCGCCGCCGCCTTGGTCACCGCCCTCGCGGTCGGCCTGCTGACGGGCTCCGACGGCTCGGGCCGTACGGGCAACGCCGCCGCCACCGCGCAGGCCAAGGCCCGCCCGGAGGACGGCGCCGACGGCCAGGACGAGCCGTGGGACGGCAAGGTCAAGGTGCTCGGGGACGGTTCGACGTCCTTCACCGGTCCGCAGCCCCACGTGCCCAAGCCCGAGAAGCTCAAACCGGGCGAAAAGCCCCCGCAGTTCGTCGTCTTCTCCTGGGACGGCGCCCTGGAGAACGACGACAAGCTCTTCTCCCACTTCCGCGAGGCCGGCAAGAAGTACAACGCGCAGATGACGTACTTCCTGAGCGGCATCTACCTGCTGCCCGATTCCAAGCGGAGCCTCTACCAGGCGCCCCGGCACAAGCAGGGCGCGGCGGACATCGACTTCACCTCCGACGCGCACATCAAGGACACCCTGGAACAGCTGCGCGGCGCCTGGCTCGACGGCAATGAGATCGGCACGCACTTCAACGGCCACTTCTGCGGCAAGGGCGGGGGCGTCGACTGGACGTCCGACGAGTGGCGCAAGGAGATCGACCAGGCGTATTCCTTCGTCCAGAACTGGAAGACGAACACCGGCTTCAAGGACGTCGACCCCCTGCCCTTCGACTACAAGAAGGAGCTGGTGGGCGGCCGCGCCCCGTGCCTGGAGGGACAGAAGGCGCTGATACCCGTGGAGAAGTCGCTCGGCTGGCGCTACGACGCCAGTTCCCCGGGCGACTTCCAGATATGGCCGTCGAAGACCGACGGCGTCTGGAACTTCCCGCTGCAGCTGCTCCCCTATCCGAAGAGCAACCGCCAGGTCCTCTCCATGGACTTCAACTTCCTCTACAACCAGTCCGGCGACAGCACCAAGGGCGATCCCGCGAAGTACGCCGAGTGGGAGAAGACGACCCGCGACGGCTATCTCAACGGCTTCGAGCGCGTCTACAACGGCAGCCGCGCACCGCTGTTCATGGGCAACCACTTCGAGACATGGAACGGCGGCATCTACATGAAGGCCATGGAGGACGTCATGCAGAGCGTGTGCCGCCGGGACGGGGTGCGCTGCGTGTCCTTCCGGCAGGTGGCCGACTGGCTGGACGCCCAGGACCCCAAGGTGCTGGCGAAACTGCGCACGCTGGACCCGGCGCAGTCGCCGGACTGGAAGACGTTCCTCAAGTAGAAGAAGCAGAAGCAGCCGTCAGCGCACGGCGGTCATGTACGCCGTCCAGATGTCGATGGGGAACGTGCTGCCGGTCACGGACGCGGCGGTGCCGCCGATGCCGGTGAGCGGGAGCAGTTCCTGACTCTTGGGGTCGATGCGCGAGAGCGAGATCGCGGTGGCCACCTTGCCCCGGTAGCCCGCGAACCAGGCGGACTTGTCGTCCGGCCCGGTGCCCGTCTTGCCCGCGGCATCGGGACCGGCCGCCTTGGCGGTGCCCCCGGTGCCGCGCTTGACCACGTCGTGCAGGGCGTCGTCGACGGCCCCGGCGACGCTCGCGGGCAGCACGCGATCGGCAGTGGGCTTCTCCACCTTGACGGCGTCGCCGTTGCGGCTGAGCCGGTCGACGGAGTACGGCTCGCTGTGCAGGCCCTGGGCGGCGAAGGTGGCGTACGCGCCCGCCAGCCGGATGGCGCTGGGCCGGGTGGTGCCGAGGGAGAAGCCGGGCACCTGCGGGCCGAGGCTCTCCTCCAGCAGCCCGGCCTGCACGGCCGTCCTGCTCACCCGGTCCAGGCCCACGTCCATGCCCAGCTGCACGACCGGGGAGTTGACGTTCTGCACGACGGCTTCCTTGAGGGGTATGTTCCCCCAGGACTTGCCGTCCTCGTTGACCGTCTTCGCCATCTTTCCGGCCCGGTCCCAGTACGGCCCCTCGGGCGTGCGGACGGCCGCCTTGTTGTCCCCGTTGTAGAGGGTGCCGGGGCTCACGGGCGTGCGGGCCCCGTTGCGTTCGCGCTGGATGCCGTCGCGCAGACCGGCGGCGTAGACGAAGGGCGCGAAGGTGCCCCCCGCCGGCACGACGCCCGAATTGGCGTCGTTGAAGCCCTGCTTGAGGTAGTCGGGACCGCCGTAGAGGGCGACGATGCGCCCGTCGGTGGTGACGGAGGCGGCACCGATCCGCACGTTCTTGTCGGCGTCCCGCTTCCCCGGGTCGAGCCGCTGCTCGCGGACGTCGACGATGGCCTTGTTCAGCGCGTCGACCTTCGGCTTCTCGAAGGTGGTGTGGATCTGGAAGCCGCCGAGGTCGAAGTCGGCGTCGGAGACGTCGGTATGGGCGCTCACATACGCATGCGCGGTGTCGACGAGATAGCCGACCTGCCCGGTCAGCCCGGCCGGCTTGGGCGGGGCCTTGGGCTCGGGGAAGGTCGTGTACTTCGCCCGCTCCTCGGGCGTGAGCTTCCCGATGACGACCATCCGGTCGAGGATCCACTTCCAGCGCTCGACGGCCCGCTCGTGGTTCTTCGGGCCGACCGCCGGGTCGTACATGCCCGCGCCCTTGAGCAACGAGGCCAGGAACGCGCCCTCGCTCGGGTCGAGCTGTGAGACGTCCTTGTTGTAGTAGGCGTGGGCGGCGCGCTGGATGCCGTAGGAACCGCGCCCGTACCAGCTGGTGTTGAGGTAGCCCTCCAGGATGTCCGACTTGCTCATCTTGTTGTCCAGCTTGATCGCGATGAACATCTCGGTGAACTTGCGGGTGAGGGTCTGCTGCTGGTTGAGGTAGGCGTTCTTCACGTACTGCTGGGTGATCGTGGAGCCGCCCTGGGTGTCGCCGCCGGTGACCATCTTCGTGATGGCGCGGGTGATGCCGCGGGGCGAAATGCCGCTGTCGGTGTAGAAGGTCTCGTTCTCGGCGGCGACGGCCGCCCAGCGCACCTTCTCGGGGACCTTGTCCAGCGACGTGTCCTGCCGGTTGACCTCGCCGGTGCGGGCCATCTCGGTGCCGTCGGCCCAGTAGTAGACGTTGTCCTGCTGAGTGGCGGAGGCGTTGAGGTCGGTGGGGATGTCGGTCAGCACGTAGAGGATGCCGACGGCGGCGACGAGCGTGCCGAAGCCGGCGCAGAAGAGGCCGAGCACCTGGCGCCAGGACGGCACCCAGCGGCGGAACCCGGTCCGGCCGGGCCGGGGGTAGGCGGGGCGCATCCGGCGCAGGCGCTCCACGAGGGGGGCCGGCGCGGCGGCGAGCCGGCCGCTGCCCTTCGGCTTGCGCCGACGGCTGCGGGCAGGGCTGAAGTCCTTGTGGGCACGCCGGCTGCGTGCCCTCTCTCGCCGCTCGACCACCGGTTGACCCCGACCTCGTCCGAACATCCGTCTGTGCATCTACTGCTCGATGACGGGCAGAGTCTTTCATATCCGTCCTTTACACTGCTGAGGCCCCTCTACAGTCCTGTAGAGGTGGAAGACCGGCAGAAGGAACCCCCCGACGATGCAAGCGGCCACCCCTGTCGCCGCGGTACGCCGCGGCCGCCGCCGCGCCAACGGAGCGCTGGAGGGCGAGGTCCTCGCCGCACTGCAGCGGGCGGGCGCCCCGCTGACCCCGCGCGAGGTGCAGGACACGCTGCCGGGCGAGCTGACGTACAGCACCGTGGTCACGATCCTGTCCCGGCTGCACGCCAAGGACGTCCTCACGCGGACGCCGCGCGGGCGGGCCTACGCGTATGCGCCAGTGACGGACGAGGCGGGGCTCGCTGCGCGAGGCATGCACCGGATCCTGGACGCCAGGACGGACCGCGAGGCGGTCCTCGCCCGCTTCGCGGGCGGTCTCACTGCGGCGGATGCGGTGCTGCTGCGCGAGCTGCTGCCGTAACGCCGGCTGCGCCCCGTCAGGGGCGCGGGGAACTGCGCGAGCAACCATCAGCCGACCCGCAGCCGACATCGCACGTCATCTGCGGGTGCGTCGTGGCTGATCGCGCAGTTCCCCGCGCCCCTGACGGGGCGCCCCGACGGGGCGCTTACCCCTTACGGCGCCGGACCGCCAATGCCACTGCCCCGCTCACGGCCCCGACGGCCACCGCGCCGGCCGCGACGGCCGACCGCAGCCCGTGCGGTCGCGGTGCCGGCTCCGGGGCCCACCGCTCGGCGGACCCCGGCGGCGCCCCGAGCGGCGGCGCGGCCGCCCCCCGCTGCACCGACTTCACCGAGCCGTTCCGCTCCAGCAGCACCCGCGCCCCGTTCGGGTGCGCGAAGTCGAAGAGGTGCGCCAGCGAACCGGCCCGCTCGTCGAACGCCCCGCCCCCGATCCGGCCCGTGTGCCAGTTGTCCTCGACGAAGCGCAGGATCGAGGTCTGCTCCGTCGGCGTGTGGTCCACCGCGTCGACCTTGCTGTACGGGGAGATCACCAGCAGCGGCAGCCGCGGACCCGGCCCGCAGCGGCCCGCGAACTTCCCTGCGGGCGCAGGCCCGTTCTGGCACGCGGACGCGTCCGTCGGTCTGCCGCCGGCCGCCTTGCTGCGGATCCGCGAGCCGTTCAGCGGCTTCGCGTACACGTGGTCGTACCAGCCGTCGGAGTCGTCGTAGGCGACGACCACCGCAGTGTCCCGCCACTGCGGCGCGCTCTGGATCTTGTTGATCCAGTCCACCAGGAAGTGCTGTTCGTCGAGGGGGTCGGAGTAGCCCGCGTGCCCGTCCTGGTAGGCGGGGGCCTTGAGGAAGCTCACCGCGGGCAGCCGGCCCGCCCGCAGGGCCGCATCGAAGTCGGCCAGGTCGTAGGCGTGGTTGGCCCGCCCGCCGTGGCCGATCTCGGCGACGGACGCCGGAGGCAGGTGGTGCGGGTTGGCGGTGGAGCGGTAGTACTGGAACGGTGCGTGGTGCGGCGAGTAGTCGATCACCCGGGCACCGCCCACGTTGGCGTGCGCCGTGCCCGAACAGCGCGCGTAGTGGCCGGACTTGCCGTCCCACGCGGTGCTCGGCCGGAAGCCGCCCTGGAACCAGCCCCAGGTCACGCCCTTGGCGTTGAGCAGGTCGCCGACGTTGCGCCCGGTGAGCGCGGCCAGGGCACTGCGGGCGGTGTGGTCGTTGCCCGAGCAGTCGTCGTAGGCGGGGTCGGGGTCCTCGGTCAGCGTGCCCACGCCCTTGGCGTCGGGCACGGTCACGGCGGACCGGTCCGGGGTGCGCGTCTGCCGCGGGTGCTCGGTGCCGGACGCCGGGTCGGTGGAGATCACCCCGTGCGTCTGGCCGGAGACGAGGTTGACGGCACCGGGCGTCGACGGGCCGTAGGTGGTGCCGAAGAAGCGGTCGCTCATGCTGTAGTGCTGGGCGTAGTTCCACAGGGCGGTGACGGTGTTGCCGTCGTAGTAGTCCATCACCAGTCCGGGCTCGCCGTAGAGCGGCCCGGAGCAGGTGCTCGTCTCGGTGTACTGGACGTACCGGTCGGCCCGGCCGCCGTTCGCGGCGTACTGCTCGGGGCTGTAATTGTGGTTCTGGTCGCAGGTCATGGCCCGGTCGGGGCCCAGCCGGCGGGGCGGGTACTGGTTGGGGTTGCGGCGCAGCAGCCCGGCGGTGCGCAGGTTGTCGACACGGGCGGGGGTCCCGCGGGTGGCGGTGAAGGACGTGCCGTCGGTGTTGGCGGCGTGGGGGTAGGTCGCGAAGTAGTGGTCGAAGGAGATGTTCTCGTCGTAGACGACCACCAGATGCCTGACCGGTGTCGCCGTGGTCACGGGCACCGGAGGTGCCGGCGCCGCGGCTCCTGCGGTCACGCCCAGGGCCGCGGCAACCCCGGCGAGTGCTGCTGCACGTCTGGCGACAGGTCTGCCGGCCATGTTCCGTCTCACTTTCCGCTCGCGCCCAGCAGCGCGCGCCCGTACCAGTCCGCACCGTCCCGTACACCGGGAAGCACGAAGAACCAGCCGCCGCCGAAGGGCTTCACGTAGTCGGTCAGCGGTTCGCCCGCCAGCCGTTGCTGTACGGCCGTGAACTGCCGTACGGGGTCCTGCTGGTAGCAGCAGAAGAGCAGCCCCATGTCGAGGCTTCCGTTGACGTCCACGCCCCGGTCGTAGCTGTAGGAGCGGCGCAACAGGCGCTGCCCGTCGGCCTCCGGGGTGCGCGGGCCGGCCAGCCGGATGTGGCTGTCCAGGGGGATCACCTCGCCCGTGGGATCACGGTCGTAGGCCGGTTCGTCGGTCTCCCGGTCGCCGTCCAGCGGGGCGCCGGTGTCCCGGCTGCGGCCGAGCATCCGCTCCTGTTCGCGGAGGGTGACGCGGTCCCAGAACTCGGTGAACATCCGGATCAGCCGCACCACTTGATAGCTCCCGCCGGCCGTCCACGCGGGTTCGCCGCGGCCGGGCGGCACCCACACGAGCCGGTCCATGAGGCGGGCGTCGCGGACGTCGGGGTTGGCGATGCCGTCCTTGAAGCCGAAGAGGTTGCGCGGGGCGCCCGAGGGCCGGGGCGGGGCGGTGAAGCCGTCCAGCCGCCAGCGGATCTGCAGGCCTCCGCGCGTGTGGCGGGTGATGTCCCGCAGTGCGTGCAGGACGGTGTCCGTGCTGTCGGCGCACAGCTGGAGGCTCACGTCCCCGTGGCACCAGGCCGAGTCGGGGTCGTCGTCCGGGAAGACCGGCATGGCCCTGAGCCTCCGGGGCACCCGGTCCGCGAGCCCGTACCGCCCGTCGAAGAGCGAGGCCCCGACCCCGAGCGTGATCCGCACGGAGCCGTCGGCGGGGATGCGGGGTCCGAGCACCCCGGAGTCGGTGGGCGGCGCGGTGATGCCGGCCGGGGGCGGGGAGCCGCCGCCGGTGAGGAAGCGGGCCCGGGCGGTGAGGGTGCGCAACAGCTCGACGAGCCCTGCCCGGTCGGGGGCGGTGACGTCGAAGGCGGTGAAGGCGGTGGCCCGGGCGGGCGGGGTGAGCAGGGTCTGCTGGCGCGGGGCGTGGAAGGGGGTTCCCCCGCGGGGGGCGGCGCCGGTACGGGGCCCGGTGCCGTCCGCGGGACGGCCCCCGGCGAGGTCGGCACAGGCCTCGGCGCCGGCCGGACGCCCGCCCGCGCCGGAACCGGCCCCGGCCACGGGCCCGTTCGCGTCGTCCGGCCCGCCGCCGTCCGCGAGGGCCTGGCTGCCCGCCAGCACGCCGCCGAAGCCTGCCATGGCCCCGCGCAGGACACCACGCCGACGCACCGGGCGGGTTGCTGCGGTCGGCTCGCCGCTCATGCCGTTCTCCCTGGCTCGCACAGCGCCCCCGCCTCCGCCGGCCGGTCGGGCGCCGCGGGCCCTCCCCCGCCGCTCGCCCACCCCCCGGCCGCACGTACCGGGCTGCTCGGCACCGCCCCGCCGAGGCCCGCCATGACCCCGCGCAGCACGCCGGGCCGACGCACCCCGCGGACGACCGCGTCCGACTCGCCGCTCATGCCGTTCTCCGCGGCTCGCACAGCGCCGCCACGTCCGCCAAGTGCTCCAGCAGGTCGCCGAGTTCGGCGTCGATGCGCTCACGGTCGGCACGTGCGAGCCGCCGGGGCGGCGTCCAGGTGCTGCCCCGGCGGTGGGACTCCAGCGTGCGCCCGAAGCCGTCGAGCCGGCGGTCCAGCAGCGGCAGGTCCGCGTACCGGCTGCTCAACAGCGGCCGCAGCCGGGCGAGTACGGCGCGGGTGCCGTCCACGCCGGCCCGGACGGCGGCGAGGCCGGTGCCGCTGCCGTAGTCGGTGCGGCCGGTCAGTTCCTGCCGGAAGGCGTCCTCCAGGATCTCGTGCGCGCGGCGCGGCAGGTCCGCCGGATCCATGCGGGCCCGGTCCCCCTGCGCGCGCAGGGTGCGGACGTCCGCGGCCAGCCGCTGCGCGGCGCGGCGCAGGCCGGGGCCGTTCTCGCCGTGCCACAGCCCGTACTCGACACGGTGGAAACCGGTGAAGCGCCGGTCGTGCACGCCGCCGGGCAGGCCGGCCGTCGTGCGGTCGACGGCCTCGCCCGCGGCGCCGAACGCGCCGTAGGCGGCTCCCAGCCGTGCGTAGCCGAGGTGGGCGGAGAGCCAGGCCGCGCGGGCGGCGCGCCGGTCCCCGGCGGCGACGGCCGCGCTCAGGGCGTCGGTCCGCGCCACGAGGCCGTCCAGATGCCGGGCCACCCATCGCTGGTGGTCCAGGGCCGGCGGGATCAGGTCGTGCCGCGTGACGGGCACGGCGGCGGGGCCGCCGGCCGCGGCGGCCCCGCCGATCCGCACGGTGGGGCCGGTGACGGCATCCGCGTCCTCGTGCAGACAGACGAACGCGTACGCGCCGGGGCCCAGCCGGGCCCGCAGCTCCCGGACCGTGCCCGGCCCGAGCCCCTCCGCCTCGCCGAACACCGCTCCGGTGCGGGCGTCCTGCAGCCGCACGTCGGCCGCCGTGGCGGAGGTGTTGCGCAGGGCGAAGTCCTGCATCCCGGCGTGCGGGCGGGACCAGCCCGTTCCGCAGCCGCCCGGCGAGACCTCGACGGCGGTGCGGTCCGTCCCGTCGCCCGGCCGGGCGGCGGGCGCCTTCCCGGCCGCCCCCGGCACCCAGGCGGCGGCAACGGCCAGTGCGCCCGCGCCCAGCAGCCCTCCGCACACGGCCGGCACCAGGAATCGCGGCCGCGGCACGGCGGGAGGGGCAGCTGGCATTCCGGGGTCTCCCCACGCGGTCTGCGGCAGACGTCAACAACAGGCTGACGGCGGCTCATGCTAGGCACCGCGCCCGTCGGCACCGGGCGTGCCTGCGCCGTGCCGGTCGGGAACGCCCCCGGACTTCACCCGTCCGACGTCACATCAGGCGGCCGTCCAGACACGGCGGTTGCGGGCCACCGTGTGGATCCTGTCGACCTGCTCCGGGTGCAGTACGCCGCCCAGCGCGCCGAGCCCCGCGACCTCCGGCTCCCGCAGCACCCGGACGTCCTCCACCGCGTCCGCCCCGTCCACGCCCGTGGCCCCGGCCAGGGCCAGGACCGCCTCCACCCGCACCGTGAAGCGGCAGCCGTACGAGAGCACGTACGCGGACCGCGCGGCGCACTGCCGGGCCCGGCGGACGCAGGGCCGCGGGCGCTCCCGGGGGACGCGGACCATGGCGTCGTCCACCAGGGCCCGGACCCTGCGGGTCTGCTCGGCGGTGATGCAGAAGACGCCGCCGGGGCCGATGAGCAGGTGGGATATGACCGCGTCGCCCGGCAGGGCGATGGAGTGCACCACCTCCCAGCCGCCCGCGGTCAGCCCGTCCAGCCGGGCCCCGACGAGCTGTTCGGCCGCGAGCGAGCGGAGCCAGGCGTCCTCGACGGGACGGCGGCCGAGGAGCCGGGCGAGCAGCAGCCCGGCGCGGCCGGTGCGGGAGCCGTCGAGGCGCGCGCGGAGCGTCTCGCCCGGGCGGTTCGGGGCGAGATCGTCGTCGGGTGGCAGGAAGAGCCTCTCGGGGTCGTAGCGCCTTCCGTTCGCGCTGCTCTTCGGCTCGTGCACGCCCATCACCCCCATCCGCCATATTGCCGCAGAAGCGCGGGAACCAACCCATTCGGCCGTCCGTTGGACAGGGTGAGGCCCCGCGACTCCCCCCGTTCGCGGGGCCTCACCAGTGCCCGGCCGGTACGGCGAACCGAGCACCGTACCAACGGCCCTTCCCCGCGCGGGCGGCCTTGCCCACGCAGTGACGCAGCACACATCCGTGCGTCGAACATCTGCAACCGATCGCATCCCAGGTCAGCGCCGCATTGCCGGCCCCGCCCGGCCGCCCGCGCCCGGCGAACCTCCTCGGGGATCACCTCCGGACGTCTAGCGTGCGGTGCCGCCGCTCCCCCAGCTACCGCTGGGGGTGCCCCCAGGAGGCGCCATGCGATCCCGCACCGGCACCGGCCTGCTCGTCGCCGCGCTGGCGGCGACCCTGGCCGCGCTGCTCTTCCCCCTCTGGACCTACCACCCCCGCACCGGAACGGTCACCGTCGATCTCGCGGCGGGCTCCGTCCCCACCCGCTACGGGCCACTGTCCGCCGCCGACCGCGACTTCGTCACCCGGGTCCGGCAGGCCGGCCTGTGGGAGATGCCGGCCGGGCAGCAGGCCATGGCGCGCGGCACGACGGCGGCCGTGCGGCGCGCGGGCGAGCACCTGGTGGAAGGCCACACCGCGCTCGACAAGCACGTCCGCGACGTGGCCGGCCGGCTGGGGCTCCCCCTGCCCAGCCAGCCGACCGCCGAGCAGCGCGGCTGGCTCACCCGGCTCGACGCCGCGCAGGGCGACGCGTACGACCGGGAGTTCGCCAACATCCTGCGGCTCGCCCACGGCAGGGTCTTCGCCCTCGTCGGGCAGGTGCGGGCGGCCACCCGCAACTCGGCCGTGCGCGAGCTGGCCGACGACGCCAACGCGACCGTCCTCGACCACATGAAGGTGCTGGAGGACACGGGCCTCGTCGACTTCGACGCCCTCGCCTCCCAGCTGCCCCAGCCACCGGCTCCTGCACCGGATTCCCCCTCCCCCTCGAACTCCCCCTCGGAGAAATGAGCCCATGCCGACCCGCCACCGCCGCCGCCTCGGCGGCACGCACCTGATCCTGATCGCCTTACTGGCCCTGCTCGGCTCGGCCGCCGCCTTCGCCACCGTCACCGGCAACGCCTCCGCCCACCAGGCACCGTCCAGTGTGCCGTCCGACACTGACAGCGAACCCGGCGAACCCGGCCACACCCACGCGGGCCCCTCCCCCGCCGACTTCGCCGACATCCGCCGGGCCCCCCGCGACGCGTCCGACCCGGAGCCCGGCCCCGAGGCGTCCACCGGCACCTTCACCGCCCGCTGCGGCCGCAACGGGAACGGCCACCGCAACCCCGACAACTTCATCGTCACGCCCGGCGTCGCCAACGGCGCCCATCACGTCCACGACTACGTCGGCAACCTCTCCACCGACGCCTTCTCGACGGACGCCTCCCTGCAGGCCGCGGGCACCACGTGCGCCCGGGGCGACAAGTCCGCGTACTTCTGGCCCGTGCTCCGCGACGTACGGAAATCCGGCCGCATCCTCACCCCCGACAGCGTCGCCCTGACCTTCCGCGGCAACCCCGCCTCCCCGGTCACCGCCATGCCCGAGGGGCTCCGCGCGATCACCGGCGACGCCAAGGCGTTCACCGCCGGGACCGGCAACGCCCGGGCCCGCTGGGGCTGCACCGGCGTCGCCGGACGGCACTTCACCGACCGGTACCCGCTGTGCCCGCGCGACAGCCGCGTCGTCCGGCTGCTGGACTTCCCCAGCTGCTGGGACGGGCGGCACCGCGACAGCGCGGACCACCGCTCCCACCTCCGCTTCCCCGACGCCGCGTCAGGCCGCTGCGCAGCAGGCACCGTTGCCGTGCCGCAGCTGCGGATGGAGCTCACCTACACCGTGCCGCGCGGCCCGGCCTTCGCCGTCGACAGCTTCCCCGAGCAGCTGCGCAAACCCGTCACCGACCATGCGGACTTCGCCGACGTCATGTCCCGGGCGCTGATGACGACGGTCGTGCAGTGCATCGACGAGGGCCGCCGCTGCGGCTGACAGGAGGCCGCGTCAGGTCCCTTCGGGCGCATTGGCCCGACATCGCAGGACGGTGCTTTACTTCGTCAACCGCCATCCCAATTATCCCCTTTATCGCACAATCATCGGAGGGATGGCCCCGTGAAAGCAGCAGCCCTGTACGGCACGATCGGCTCACTGATCCTCACGGGGTTCACCGGCCTGCCGGTTGCCCCGGCCGGCGCGACCGGCACCGCGCCCCCGGGCAGCAACGCCGCCGAGGCCCGCGGCGAGACTCTCGCAGCCCGGCGCGCAGCGGACCGGGGCATCGACTTCGACAGCTGCGCGGCGGTCGAGGGACTGCCCGCCAGCGTCGAGTGCGGCACCGTCCTGGTGCCCCTGGACTACGCCCGCCCCGACGGCCGGCAGATCAGGCTCACCGTCAGCCGCCACCGCGCCACGGGCGACGAGCGGCAGGGGGCCCTGGTCTTCAACCCGGGCGGGCCCGGCGGGAACGGCATGTTCTACCCGCTCATCGCCGGCCTCCCCGCCTGGCGGAACGTCGCCGAGGCCTACGACATCGTCGGCTACGCGCCGCGCGGCGTCGGCCGCTCCGCCCCCATCTCCTGCGTCGACGCGGCAGGCTTCGACGGCGGCCCCAGCGCCGCCCCGGAACACCCCACGGCCGCGTTCAAGAAGAGGCAGATCGCCAAGGCCCGCTCCTACGCGGCAGGCTGCGCACGCCGCAACGGGGCGTCCCTGCGGTACTTCACCAGCATCAACAACGCCCGCGACCTCGACGTCCTGCGGGCCGCGCTCGGCGAGAAGAAGCTCAACTACGTGGGCGCCTCCTACGGCACCTACTTCGGCGCCCTGTACGCGACGCTCTTCCCCGGGCACGTGCGCCGCATGGTCTTCGACAGCGTGGTCAACCCCGACCCGCGCCAGATCTGGTACGGCAACAACCTCGACCAGTCCGCCGCCTTCGACCGGCGCTTCGGCGACTGGCGCCGCTGGGTGGCCAAGCATGACGCGGTCTACCACCTGGGCCGCCGCGCGGCCCAGGTGCTGGCCGCGTACGAGAAGGCGAGCAGGCAGCTGGAGCGCCACCCGGCCGGCGGCGTGGTCGGCCCCGGCCAGCTGCAGGGCGCGCTCCTCAAGTCCGGCTACAGCGACAGCCATTGGGCGCGCGACGCGCAGGCGCTCTCCGCGTACGTGCACGGTGACGAGGGGCCGCTGCTGGCCATCGCCTCGCCGCCCGACGCGAACACCGCGGCGAGCTCGGAGAACGAGAACGCGGTCTACACGGCCGTCGAGTGCAACGACTCGGCCTGGCCCAAGGCGTGGGAGGTGTGGGACAAGGACAACACCCGGCTCGCCAAGCACGCACCGTTCGAGACGTGGAGCAACGCCTGGATGAACCTGCCGTGCGCCTTCTGGCAGGGCCCCCGGCAGAGAGTGGTCGAGGTCGGCACCGGGCGCCGCTCCGCCCTGCCGCCCACCCTGCTGCTGGCCGCCGAACGGGACGCGGCCACGCCGTACCGGGGAGCGCTGGAGCTCCAGAAGAGACTGCCGGGGTCGGCCCTGGTCACCGAGCGCGGTGCGGGCACGCACGGCATCGGCGGCGGCCCCAACGCGTGCGTCAACCGGTACCTGGACACGTACCTGCTGACGGGACGCCTCCCCGCCCGCCGCACGTACTGCGCACCGCGCGCGGAGCCCCGGGCGACCTGAGCGGGACAGACGACGGAGGGGCCCGGGAGCAGGTTGCTCCCGGGCCCCTCCGTCGTCTGCAAGAGCCTTACGCCAGGCCCGCGATCAGGTCCGCGACGGCCTTGCGGCGGCCGGTGTAGAACGGGACCTCCTCGCGCACGTGCATGCGCGCCTCGGACGCGCGCAGGTGACGCATCAGGTCGACGATCCGGTACAGGTCGTTCGCCTCGAAGGCCAGGATCCACTCGTAGTCGCCCAGCGAGAAGGACGCGACCGTGTTGGCCCGCACGTCCGGGTAGCCGCGGGCCATCTTGCCGTGGTCGGCGAGCATGCGGCGGCGGTCCTCGTCGGGCAGCAGGTACCAGTCGTAGGAGCGGACGAAGGGGTAGACGCTGACGTAGTCGCGCGGGGTCTCGTCGGCCAGGAACGCCGGGATGTGCGACTTGTTGAACTCGGCGGGGCGGTGCAGTGCCATGTTCGACCAGACCGGCTCCAGGGCGCGGCCCAGGTTCGTCCGGCGGAAGAGGTTGTACGCGTCCTGGAGGGCGTCCGAGGTCTCGGAGTGCCACCAGATCATGACGTCGGCGTCGGCCCGCAGCCCGGAGAGGTCGTAGGTGCCGCGCACCGTGACGTCCTTCTCGGCGAGCTGGGCGAAGAGCTCCTCGACCTCGTCGGCCCAGCCGGCCCGGTCCTGCGGGAGTACGTCGCGCAGCTTGAACACCGACCACAGGGTGTAACGGATGACCTCGTTGAGGTCCTTGGCCTTCTTGCCGGCGTTCGGGGTCTTCACAGGGGCGTCAGTCATGTCCCTATTCTCACTCGCCGCCGTCGCCGCGTGCCGCCAGGGTGGCGAGTACCTCGCCGGCGGCCCGCTGTCCGCTGGAAATGCAGGCCGGGATGCCCACTCCGTCGTAGGCCGCGCCGCACACCTGCAGGCCGGTCAGCCGGGAGACGTGGTCGCGGATGCGGGCGACGCGGCCGAGGTGGCCGACGGGGTACTGCGGGAGTCCGCGGTGCCAGCGGGTGACCCGGCTGTCGACCGGTGCCGCCGCGAGGCCCACGGCCTCGCCGAGGTCCTTGAGCGACAGCGATACCAGATCGGCGTCCTCGCGCCTCAGGTCGTCCTCGTCGCCAAACCGCCCGATCGAGGTACGCAGCACGAAGAGGTCCGGGGCGGCCTCCGTGTTCCAGCGCCACTTGTTGCTGGAGAAGGTGGACGCCTTGATCGTCCGTCCGTCGACGGGCGGGACGAGGAAGCCGCTGCCCTGCAGCAGCCCCTCGACGTCGGAGCGGCGGAAGGCCATGGTGACCAGCGCCATGGAGGCGTACTCGACGGCGGCGAGCTCGGCGGCGGCCGCGGGGGACGCGTCCGCCAGCAGGGCCGCCGCGGCGGGCGCGGGCGCGGCGAGCACCACGGCGTCGGCGGCGAGCACGCCCGCGTCGGTCGTCACGCTCCAGCCGTCCGCGCCGCGGACCAGCGAGCGGACGGGCGTCCCGGTACGGATCCCGCCTCCGGCGGCGCGCACGGCATCCGCCGCCGCGAGCGGCAGTTGCCCGATGCCGCCCTCGATGCCCTGGAAGACCGGGCCGGCCTGCTGCGGTGCACTCGCGGCGCGCGCCTGCACGGCCCGTACGGCCTCGGTCAGCGTGCGGTGCGTGCGGACGGCCTCGAAGAGCTGGGGCACGGCGGCGCGCATCGAGATCCGGTAGGCGTCGCCGGCGTAGACGCCGCCCAGCAGGGGCTCGACGAGCCGGTCCACGACCTCGCGGCCCATGCGCTCGGCGACGTGGGTGCCGATGGCGACGTCCTCGCCGACCTCGGCGGGCGGCAGTTCCGCGTCCCGGGCGATCCTGGCGAGGCCCTCCGCGGAGAAGACGCCGGAGGCGGCGAGCGCGGCCGGGTCGCCGGGGACGCCCATCACATGGCCCTGGGGCAGCGGCCGCAGTCCGCCGCGGGTCCACAGCATCGCGGTGGCGGCGGGCGGCTGCAGCCGGTCCGCGAGGCCGACGGCGCGGGCCAGCTCGACGGCCTCCGGCCGCCGCGCCAGCACCGACTCGGCGCCCAGGTCGACGGGCATGCCCGCGATCTCGCCCGCGTGCAGCTTGCCGCCGACCCGGTCCGAGGCCTCCAGGAGCGTCACCCGCGCCCCGCCCTCCAACAGCCGGAGGGCCGCCGCCAGCCCCGAGATTCCGCCGCCGATGACGACCACATGCCGCGAGGAGGTGTGCGCTGCGCTCATGGGTCCACTGTCTCAAACCGCCGTACGGCCGCAGTCGGCAACCCCATTGACAGGTACCGGCGCCCGGCCGAGACTCGCGCGCAGCGATCACCGATGGTTTACGGAGACCCCATGACCGACCGCATCCGGGATGTGTACATCGTCGACGCCGTCCGCACGCCCGTCGGCAAGTACGGCGGCGCGCTCGCGGGCGTCCGCCCCGACGACCTCGCCGCGCACGTCGTCCGCTCCTTGGTCGGCCGGTCGCCGGCACTGGACCCGGCGCGCATCGACGATGTCGTCCTGGGCAACGCCAACGGCGCGGGCGAGGAGAACCGGAACGTGGCCCGCATGGCCGTGCTGCTCGCCGGGTTGCCGGTCTCGGTGCCCGGCGCGACCGTCAACCGGCTGTGCGCGTCCGGGATGGAGGCGGTCGTGCAGGCGTACCGCGCGATCGCGCTCGGCGACGCGTCGGTGGTGATCGCGGGCGGCGTGGAGTCGATGAGCCGCGCCCCCTGGGTGCTGCCCAAGCCCGAACGGGCCTTCCCTGCGGGGCACCAGGAGATGTACTCGACCACGCTCGGCTGGCGGATGACCAATCCCGCCATGCCGCCGCAGTGGACGGTCTCGCTGGGCGAGGGCGCCGAGCTGATCGCCGAGAAGCACGGCATCGGCCGGGCCGAGCAGGACGCGTTCGCGCTCGCCAGCCACGAGAAGGCCGCGCGGGCGTGGCGGGAGGGCGCGTACGCGGCCGAGGTGGTGCCCGTGCCGGGGGTGTCGCTCGCGCGGGACGAGTCCATCCGCGACGCCACCTCGCCGGAGGCCCTCGCCGCGCTGAAGCCCGCGTTCCGCAAGGACGGCGGCACGGTCACGGCGGGCAACTCCTCGCCGCTGAGCGACGGTGCGGCGGCGCTGCTGCTGTGCGACGAGGACGGGCTGCGCGAGACGGGCCGCGAGCCGCTCGCCCGGGTGCGGTCCACGGCGGTCACCGGCATCGAGCCGGACCTGTACGGGCTCGGGCCGGTGGACGCGGTGCGGCGGGCGCTCGCCAAGGCGCGGCGGTGCTTCGCGGAGGTGACCCACTTCGAGCTCAACGAGGCCTTCGCCGCCCAGGCGCTGGGCTGCTTCGCCGAGTGGCCCGACCTCGACCCGGGCATCGTCAACCCGCGCGGCGGCGCCATCGCCGTCGGCCACCCGCTGGGCTGCTCCGGCGCCCGGCTGACCGGTGCCGTCGCCCACCAGCTGGCGGCCGCGGGCTCGGGCACGGGGCTGGCGGCGCTGTGCATCGGGGTGGGGCAGGGCCAGGCCCTGGTCCTCGAACGCTGACCCGAACTGACCGGAAACCGGCGGCGGATGACCGGTCCGGCCGGGGTAGGTCACCGTCATGACAGCACCTCGACATCTGACGGAACAGGCATCCCCGCACTACCGCGGGCTGGAGAGCCGCCGCCCGCAGCGGCCGCCGATCCCGTTCGTCCCCGACCCGGACGCCGTCGAGGCGGCCGGGCCGGTCTTCGGCGCGGCCGACGTGGGCCCGTTCGACGCCGATCTGACCCGGCAGCACCCGGGCGAGCCGATCGGCGAGCGCATCGTCGTCACCGGGCGGGTCCTGGACGGCCGGGGCCGACCGGTCCGCGGCCAGCTGCTGGAGCTGTGGCAGGCCAACGCCGCGGGCCGCTACGTCCACCGGGCCGACCGGCACGCGGCGCCCCTCGACCCCAACTTCACCGGCACGGGCCGCTGTCTGACCGACGACGAAGGCCGGTACCGCTTCACCACGATCCGCCCCGGGGCCTATCCGCTGGAAGACTGCGCGAACACCTGGCGCCCGGCGCACCTGCACTTCTCGGTCTTCGGCACGGCGTTCACCGAGCGCCTGGTGACCCAGATGTACTTCCCGGGCGATCCGCTGCTGGCGTACGACCCGGTGCTGCACGCGGTCGCCGACCCGGCCGCCCGCCGGTCCCTCGTCGCCGCGCACGACCCGGCGCTCGACGAGCCGATGCACGCGCTCGGTTACCGCTGGGACGTCGTGCTGGACGGAGCGCACGCCACCTGGACCGAGGGGAGCCGCTGATGCCCGCGACGCCTTCGCAGACGATCGGCCCGTACTTCCACATCGGCCTGCCGTTCCCCGGCGGCGGCGACCTCGCGCCCGCCGGGCACCCGGAGGCCGTCACCGTGCACGGGTACGTTCTGGACGGCGCGGGGGACGCCGTGCCGGACGCCCTGCTGGAGTTCTGGCAGGCCGCCCCGGACGGTTCGCGCATGGGCGCCCCCGGCAGCCTGCGCCGCGACGGCGCCCGGTTCACCGGGTTCGCCCGCGTGCCCACCGGCGACGACGGCCACTACGCCCTGCGGACGCTGCCGCCGGGCGGCACGCCCTGCCTGGCGGTGTGCGTCTTCACCCGGGGCCTGACCCATCACCTGTTCACGCGCGTCTACTTCGCGCTGCCGGAGGACGACCCACTGCTGCGCACGGTCCCGCCGGAGCGACGCACCACACTGCTGGCGACACCGGACCCGGCGGGGCACCGCACGTACCGCTTCGACGTGCGGCTGCAGGGCGAGGCGGAGACGGTGTTCTTCCGCGCCCCGTAAGGGGCGCCGTAGTTGACGCGGTCAGCTCGCGGTCTGCTCGTGCACGTGAGCCACCAGCCGGGTAAGGGCGTCGGGGTCGGTGTCGGGCATCACGCCGTGCCCGAGGTTGAAGATGTGGCCCTCCAGGCCACGCGCCGCGTCGAGCACCTCGCGGGTCTTCGCCTCGACCGCCTCGGTCGGGGCGAAGAGGACGGCCGGGTCGAGGTTGCCCTGCAGCGCCTTGCCCGGGCCGACGCGGCGGGCGGCCTCGTCCATCGGGACGCGCCAGTCGACGCCGACGACGTCCGCACCGGCCTCGCCCATGAGGCCGAGCAGCTCGCCGGTGCCGACGCCGAAGTGGATGCGCGGCACGCCGTAACCGGCGACGGCGTCGAAGACCTTGGCGGAGGCGGGCAGCACGTACTGGCGGTAGTCGGCGGGGGCGAGGGCACCGGCCCAGGAGTCGAAGAGCTGGACGGCGCTCGCGCCCGCCTCGATCTGGACGCGCAGGAACGCGGAGGTGATGTCCGCGAGCCGGTCCACCAGGTCGCGCCACAGCTCCGGGTCGCCGTAGATCATGGCCTTGGTGCGCTCGTAGCTGCGCGAGGGCCCGCCCTCGATGAGGTAGCTGGCGAGCGTGAAGGGGGCGCCGGCGAAGCCGATCAGCGGGGTGCTGCCCAGCTCGGCGGTGAGCATGCCGATGGCCTCGGTCACGTACGGGACGTCCGACGGGTCGAGCGCGCGCAGCCGGTCGAGGTCGGCGCGGGTGCGCACCGGCTCGGCGACGACCGGGCCGACGCCCGCCTTGATGTCGAGGTCGACGCCGATGGCCTTGAGCGGCACGACGATGTCGCTGAAGAAGATGGCGGCGTCGACGCCGTGGCGGCGGACGGGCTGCAGCGTGATCTCGGTGACGAGCTCGGGCCGCATGCAGGACTCGAGCATCGGGATGCCCTCGCGGACCTTGCGGTACTCGGGCAGCGAACGCCCTGCCTGCCGCATGAACCAAACCGGCGTGTGCGGGACGGGTTCGCGCCGGCACGCCTTCAGGAAGGCCGAATCGTGTGCCGCGGTGCGGCCCGTCTGCTGCTGGCTGCGCTCACTCATGTCCCAAATCTTCGCACGGGCCGAACGAGTGACCCGCCCATGTGGGTGTCCCTACGCGGAACCGCGCGTCCTTCCGCCTAGTCTTCCGGGCATGGCTGCGGCGCAGGGACACCTCTCGGACGGTCCGGACGACGCGGATGGGGAGGGCATCCCGTCCGTCTTCCGGCAGGCGGTCGCGGGGCTCCAAGGGGTCCGGCTGCGGCCGGAGATCGAGCTGGACGCCACTCCGCCCCCGCAGCGGCTCGCCCCCTTCTCGTACGCGCTGGAGGCGGCGGTCGTCGTGGACGACGAGGAGCTGGCGGACGGCCGGCTGATCCTGCTGCACGACCCGGCGGGCCACGAGGCGTGGGGCGGGACGTTCCGTCTGGTGACGCTGATCCACGCCGACCTCGAGGAGGAGATGGCGGAGGACCCGCTGCTGCCCGAGGTGTGCTGGTCCTGGCTGACGGGCGCGCTGGAGGCGCGCCGGGTGCCGTACGCGGCGATCAGCGGGACGGTGACGCGGGCGAGCTCGCACTACTTCGGGGGGCTGCAGGAGCGCGAGCCGTCGACGCGGATCGAGATCCGGGCGTCGTGGTCGCCGGTGCGGCCGGGCCCGGCCGTCCCGGCGTCGGGGCAGGGCGTGCCGGACACGGCGGCGCATCTGTCGGCGTGGTGCGATCTGCTCTGCCAGATCGCGGGGCTGCCGCCGGGCGGCGCCCCGGAGGCGGGTGTGGTGACGCTGCCTCAGCGGCGGGGCCCGCAGAGCCGCTGACGGGGTGTCGCCACCGCGACGTTCGTCAAGGAATCGTGTTCCGGTACCGCTGATCGGGCATCCCTGATAGGGCAATCATCCCAATTGCCCGAATTGTTACTCACCAATTCGTGATCATTCCCTAAAGCCGGACCGTTTGAGTGCCGAAGGACCTTGTGACCCTTCCTGCACGGATCGCCCGGCTTATCCCCAAAGTCGGCACCCGTCCCCGCCACTCCCTTTTGGAGGCCTGGTGTCCGTTCTCCTCGAGCAACCCGCGAGCCTCGCCTACCGCCCGAACAAACCGACGGCCATGGTCGTCGTCGCCGACCCCCGCGTCCGCTCCACGGTCACCCGCCACCTGTGGGCCCTGGGAGTGCGCGACGTGATCGAGGCCTCGTCCATCGCGGAGGCCCGCCCGCGCATCGGCAACCCGCGCGACATCTGCGTCGCCGACGTGCACCTCCCGGACGGCTCCGGGCTGACCCTCCTCTCCGAAACCCGCGCCGCCGGCTGGCCCAACGGCCTGGCCCTGTCCGCCGCCGACGACATCGGTGCCGTGCGCAACGCCCTCGCGGGCGGCGTCAAGGGCTATGTCGTCACCGGCACCCGTACCAACCTCGGCGTCCCCGGCCGCCCCGGAGCCGCCCCCATCGGCTCCGCCGCGGCCCGGATGCAACGCCGCCCGCCCGGGGCCCCCGGGCACCCGGGCGGCTACCGCGAACTGTCCGGCCGCGAGGTCGAGGTCCTGCGGCTGGTGGCGGAGGGCCAGTCGAACAAGGCCATCGGCGTCTCGATGGGGCTGTCCGCACTCACCGTGAAGAGCCACCTGGCCCGGATCGCCCGCAAACTGGGCACCGGGGACCGGGCCGGGATGGTCGCCGTGGCGCTGCGCACCGGCATCATCCACTGACCCCTCCCGACCGCATCGCGCCCGTCGCCGGAACGTTCCGGCGACGGGCGCTTGCCATCCACGGATACCCTTGACCGGTGACCGACGCCCAAGACACCGCAGCAGAAGCGACACTGCGAACCCCCGGGGGCGGCCCCCCGGACGACGTCGAACCGGCGCCGATCCCCCTGCTGGAGCCGCGCGAGGGCATCCCCCCGGTCGTCGCCGACCCCGACGCCCTGGCCGATGTCGTCGCCGCCTTCGCCGCGGGCACCGGCCCCGTCGCCGTCGACGCCGAGCGGGCCTCCGGCTACCGCTACGGCCAGCGCGCCTACCTCGTCCAGCTGCGCCGCGAGGGCGCCGGCTCGGCGCTGATCGACCCGGTCGGCTGCCCCGACCTGTCCGCCCTGGGCGAAGCGGTCGCGGATGCCGAGTGGGTGCTGCACGCCGCCACCCAGGACCTGCCCTGCCTGCGCGAGATAGGGATGGTGCCCACGCGGCTGTTCGACACCGAGCTGGCGGGCCGGCTCGCGGGCTTCGCGCGGGTGGGACTCGGCGCCATGGTCGAGAACGTCCTGGGATACGCCCTGGAGAAGGGCCACTCCGCCGTCGACTGGTCCACCCGCCCGCTGCCCGAGCCCTGGCTGCGCTACGCCGCGCTGGACGTGGAGCTCCTCGTCGACCTGCGCGACGCCCTGGAGGCCGAGCTGGACCGGCAGGGCAAGCTGGAGTGGGCCCGGCAGGAGTTCGCCGCCATCGCCGCCGCCCCGCCGCCCCCGCCCCGCAAGGACCCCTGGCGCCGCACCTCCGGCATGCACAAGGTGCGCAGGCGCCGCCAGATGGCCGTGGTGCGCGAGCTGTGGAACGTGCGCGACCACGTCGCGCAGCGGCGCGACGTCTCGCCGGGCAAGGTGCTCGGCGACGGCGCGATCGTCGAGGCCGCGCTGAACATGCCGCCGAACGCCCACGCCCTGGCCGCCCTGCCCGGCTTCGGGCACCGGATGAGCCGCAAGCAGCTGGAGCAGTGGCAGTCGGCCGTCGACCGGGCCCGGGCCATCCCGGAGGCGGAACTCCCGCAGCCCGGCCAGCCGCTCACGGGCCCGCCCCCGCCGCGCGCCTGGGCCGACAAGGACCCGGTCGCCGCGGCCCGGCTGGCGGCGGCGCGGTCCGCGGTCTCCGGGCTGGCCGAGCGGCTCACGATGCCGCAGGAGAACCTGATCACGCCGGACACCGTGCGCCGGCTGTGCTGGGAGCCGCCCAGGGACCCCACCCCGGAGGCGGTCGCCGAGGTCCTCGCGGCCCACGGCGCCCGCCCCTGGCAGGTGGAGCAGGTGACTCCGGTACTGGTCACGGCGCTCCGCACGCCCACGGCCTGATCCCCCCTTCCCGACGGGCCCGGCCCCGCCCCAGGCGGCGGACCGGGCCCGTCGGCGTACCCGGACCAGCGGGAACGGCACCCCGCGTGTGATCTGTGACGCTCCCCGCCAGAGGGCTGGGCAGCGTGGTTACCCGCAAGTAGCATGACGGTGAGCTTCCGCGCTGTGGCGTACCCCTGTTCCGGCATGCCCGAGCGCAGCGACCCCGCATCTGGAGGAGAGCCAACGTGCCTCGTACCGCTAGGGACGTCGTCTTCGTCGACGGCGTCCGCACCCCGTTCGGCAAGGCGGGCCCGAAGGGCATCTACCACGAGACCCGCGCCGACGACCTGGTCGTCAAGTGCATCCGGGAGCTGCTGCGCCGCAACCCGGACCTGGACCCGGCCCGGATCGACGAGGTGGCCCTCGCCGCCACGACCCAGATCGGCGACCAGGGCCTGACCCTGGGCCGCACCGCGGGCATCCTCGCGGGCCTCCCGCAGTCGGTGCCCGGCTTCTCCATCGACCGCATGTGTGCCGGTGCGATGACGGCCGTCACCAGCGTCGCCGGCGGCATCGCCTTCGGTGCCTACGACCTCGCCGTCGCGGGCGGCGTCGAGCACATGGGCCGCCACCCGATGGGCGAGGGTGTGGACCCCAACCCGCGCTTCGTCTCGGAGAAGCTGGTCGACCAGTCCGCCCTGTTCATGGGCATGACGGCGGAGAACCTGCACGACCGCCTGCCGCACATCACCAAGCAGCGCGCCGACGAGTACGCGGTCCGCAGCCAGGAGAAGGCCGCCAAGGCCTACGCCGACGGCAAGATCCAGGCCGACCTGGTGCCGATCTCCGTGCGCCGCACCAGCCCCGACGGCGGCGAGACCGGCTGGGGCCTGGCCACCGCCGACGAGCCGATGCGCCCGGGCACCACGCTGGACGGCCTGGCCACGCTGAAGACCCCGTTCCGTCCGCACGGCCGGGTCACCGCGGGCAACGCGGCCGGTCTCAACGACGGTGCCACCGCCTCGCTGATCGCCTCCGAGGACGTGGCGCGCGAGCTGGGTCTGCCGGTCAAGATGCGCCTGGTCTCCTACGCGTTCGCGGGCGTCGAGCCGGAGGTCATGGGCATCGGCCCGGTCCCGGCGACCGAGAAGGCGCTCGCCAAGGCGGGCCTGTCGATCGACGACATCGGCCTGTTCGAGATCAACGAGGCCTTCGCGGTGCAGGTGCTCTCGCTCCTGGACCACTACGGCATCGCCGACGACGACCCGCGCGTCAACCAGTACGGCGGCGCCATCGCGTTCGGCCACCCGCTGGCGTCCTCCGGTGTGCGTCTGATGACGCAGCTGGCGCGGCAGTTCGAGGAGCAGCCGCACGTCCGCTACGGCATCACGTCGATGTGCGTGGGCTTCGGCATGGGCGGCACGGTCATCTGGGAGAACCCCCACTTCGACGGAGGCAACAAGTGAGCACCACCGCCGAACTGTTGAAGGGCGCGGCAGAGCTCTTCCCCGACGAGGTCGTCACGCAGGCGCACGTGCGCCACCTCGACCTCCCGCAGGGCGCAGGGAAGTTCGCCCTGATCACGCTGGACAACGGCCTGGACCACACCAAGCCGACCACCTTCGGCCCGCAGTCGCTCGCCAACCTCAACGTGGCGATCGACCAGGTCGAGAAGGAGGCCGCCGAGGGCGGCATCGTCGGTGTCGGTGTCACCGGCAAGCCGTTCATCTTCGCCGTCGGCGCCGACCTCAAGGGCGTCGAGCTGCTCAAGCGCCACGAGGACGCGCTGGCCATCGGCAAGGGCGGCCACGACGTCTTCAAGCGCCTGGCGGCCCTCGCGGTCCCGACCTTCGCGTACTACAACGGCGCGGCCATGGGCGGCGGCGTCGAGGTCGGCCTGCACTGCACCTACCGCACGGTGTCCCGGGCGATCCCGGCCTTCTCGCTGCCCGAGGTCTTCCTCGGCCTCGTCCCGGGCTGGGGCGGCTGCACCCTGCTGCCGAACATCATCGGTGCGGACCGCGCGGTCTCGGTGATCATCGAGAACTCGCTCAACCAGAACAAGCAGCTCAAGGGCAAGCAGGTCTTCGACCTCGGGATCGCCGACGCGCTCTTCGACGGTGCGGACTTCCTTGAGCAGTCGCTGATCTGGACCGCCTCCGTCCTGACGGGCGAGACCGAGGTCTCCCGTCCCGAGGTCGACCGCGGCGAGGCCTGGGACCGGGCCGTCGAGCGCGGCCGCTTCATCGCCGACGGCAAGGTGCACGGTGCCGCTCCGGCCGCGTACCGCGCGCTGGACATCATCGCCCAGGCCAAGAACGGCGACCTGCGCCAGGGCTTCGACGCCGAGGACCAGGCCCTCGCCGACCTGATCATGGGCGGCGAACTGCGCAGCGGCATCTACGCGTTCAACCTGGTGCAGAAGCGCGGCAAGCGCCCCGCCGGCGCCCCGGACAAGTCGCTGGCCCGCCCGGTCACCAAGGTGGGCGTCGTCGGCGCCGGCCTGATGGCCTCGCAGCTGGCACTGCTCTTCGCGCGCCGCCTTGAGGTGCCGGTCGTGCTGACCGACATCGACCAGGCGCGCGTCGACAAGGGCGTGGGCTACGTCCACGGCGAGATCGACAAGCTGCTCGGCAAGGGCCGCATCAACCAGGACAAGGCCAACCGCCTCAAGGGCCTGGTGTCCGGCTCCCTCGACAAGGCCGCCGCCTTCGGCGACGCGGACTTCGTCATCGAGGCCGTCTTCGAGGAGATGGGCGTCAAGCAGCAGGTGTTCGCGGAGGTCGAGGCGGTGGTCCCGGAGACCGCGATCCTCGCCACCAACACCTCCTCGCTGTCGGTGTCCGAGATGGCGTCGAAGCTCAAGCACCCCGAGCGGGTCGTCGGCTTCCACTTCTTCAACCCGGTCGCGATCCTGCCCCTGCTGGAGATCGTGCGCGGCGAGCAGACCGACGACGCGGCGCTGGCCACCGCCTTCGCGGTCGCCAAGTCCCTGAAGAAGACGGCCGTGTTGGTGAAGGACGCTCCCGCGTTCGTCGTCAACCGCATCCTGACCCGCTTCATGGGCGAGATCCAGAACGTCATCGACGAGGGCACCCCGGTCGCGACGGCCGAGAAGGCCGTCGAGCCGCTCGGCCTCCCGATGTCCCCGCTGGTCCTGCTGGAGCTGGTCGGCCCGGCGATCGGCCTGCACGTCTCCGAGACGCTGGCCGCCGCCTTCCCCGACCGCTTCAAGGTCTCCCCGAACCTGGCGGCGGTCGTCAAGGCCGGCAAGCGCGGCTTCTACGTCTACTCCGCCGAAAATCCTGCCAAGCCGGAGCTGGACCCCGAGGTCGAGGCCCTCCTGGTGCAGGGCGACACGGCCCTGACGGAGGAGCAGGTCCGCGCCCGCGTCCTGGACGCGGTCGCGCAGGAGATCGGCCTGATGCTGGACGAGGACGTCGTCGCCGAGGCCCAGGACATCGACCTGTGCCTGATCACCGGCGCCGGCTGGCCCTTCCACCTGGGCGGCATCACGCCGTACCTGGACCGCGAGGGCGTCTCGGAACGGGTGAACGGCAAGCGCTTCCTGACGCAGGGCGTGGCGAGCGTTCCGGCGTAACGGACGGCGTGCACCCGAACGGGGGCGTGCGAGCGGGGAGTTCTCCCGCCCGCACGCCCCCTTCGGACGTCTCCGGTCAGTCCGCCGACAGCTCGTTGGCGGCGAACTCGCGCAGCCAGGCCCGGAAGTCCGGCCCGAGGTCGGCCCGTTCGCAGGCCAGGCGCACGGTGGCACGCAGGTACTCGCCGCGGTCACCGGTGTCGTACCGGCGGCCGCGGGAGACGACACCGTGCACCGGGCCGCCCGCGCCGGTAGTGGCCAGGGTGTGCAGTGCGTCGGTGAGCTGGATCTCCCCGCCCCGGCCCGGTGCGGTGGCGCGCAGGACATCGAAGACCGCGGGGTCCAGGACGTACCGGCCGATGACCGCATACCGGCTGGGGGCTGTTCCGGGGGCGGGCTTCTCCACCAGTCCAGTGACCCGCAGCGCCTCGTCGTCGCCGGGCACGGTCCGCACCTCGGCGCACCCGTAGAGGTGGATGCGGTCGTCGGGCACCTCGGTGAGGGCGACGACGCTGCCGCCCAGCCGTCTGCGCACCTCGGTCATTCGGGAGAGCAGTGGGTCGCGGGGGTCGATGAGGTCGTCGCCGAGCAGCACGGCGAAGGGGTTCTTCCCCACGTGGGCCTCCGCACAGAGCACGGCGTGCCCCAGGCCCAGTGGGTCGCCCTGGCGGGCGTAGTGCACGGTGGCCAGGGTGCTGGACTGCCGCACCAGGGCGAGACGTTCGAGGTCGCCCTTGCCCTCCAGCACGCTTTCCAGCTCGTGGGCCCGGTCGAAGTGGTCCTCCAGAGCGCGCTTGTTGCGGCCGGTGATCATCAGGACATCGTCGAGTCCGGCGGCAGCCGCCTCCTCCACGACGTACTGGATGGCCGGCTTGTCGACCAGCGGCAGCATCTCCTTGGGTGTCGCCTTGGTGGCCGGCAGGAAGCGCGTGCCGAGGCCCGCTGCGGGGATGACGGCCTTGACCACGGGCGCGTTGGCGGGTGACTGCATACGGTGCACGGCCGGACGGCCGCTCCTCTCTCGTGCGCCGCCCGGCGAGGGCGACTTGACCATTACTTTATGGAGCCTTCAGCGCTTTTACCAATCGCACCTTTTGGTGGCGATGCAGCCGATATGCCCTTGTCGTCCCGTACGGCGGACCACAGCTTTCCCGCCGCGGGCTCGTCGGCGACGACCCGGTTGGGGTCCGCTCGGTCCGGCACCACGGGGAGCATCACGGTCGCCATCCGGCCCGGGTCGACGCGCTTCATACTGCGGGCGAAGTCCGAAAGCGCGGAGAGCGACGCCAGACCGGTGTCCGTGGTCAGGGACTTGGTGGCGGCGTCGGCCAGCCGGTACAGCTTGGCCGGACTGCCGAGCGCGTCCTGCCGCTTGACCTCCGCCAGCACGGCGATCAGGAACTGCTGCTGGAGCCCGATGCGCCCCAGGTCGCTGCCGTCGCCGATGCCGTGCCGGGTCCGGACGAATGCCAGCGCCCGTGCGCCGTCCAGCCGGTGCTCCCCCGCCGGGAGGTGCAGCCCGCTCGACGTGTCGTCGATGGCCCGGTCGATGGTGACCGTCACTCCGCCCAGCGCGTCCACCAGTCCCTCGAACCCCGCGAAGTCCAGCTCGATGTAGTGGTCCAGCCGCACGCCCGACATCTGCTCCACAGTCTTGACCACACAGGCCGGACCGGCCTCCGTGTAGACGGAGTTGAACATCACGCGCTGCGCGGACTGCAGCGTCGAGCCGTCGGACCTCCGGCACTCGGGCCGCGTGACCAGAGTGTCGCGCGGGATGCTCACCGCGGTGGCCCGGGTACGGTCCCCGGGGACGTGCAGCACCATGGCCGTGTCGGACCGCGCCGTTCCGCCCGTGTCCCCGCCCGCGAGTCCTGCATTGGCCCCCGACCGCGAATCCGAGCCGAGCACCAGGATATCCACCGCACCGCTCGACACCTTCTGCGGACGGTCCTTGCCCAGCGCTTCCTCCAGATCGACACTGCGCAGGTTGGATTCGAATCGATGGTAGATCCACCAACCACCGGCACCGGTGACCAGAATCACCGCCAAGAATGCCCAGAGCAGGATCCTGCGGATGCGCTGACTCCGATTACGTCGACCCTTCCGACCCGCACGGGCTCTTTTTCTCCGGCCCGCTCCACCCCTCTGCGGTGAACCGGCTGTGAGATCGGTCATCAGTTGCGTGTCCCTTGAAATGGATCAAAGGATTCCGCACACAGCGGATCCTCTCATCGCCCATACCATGAAAATCCCCTTGAACACCCGCACTAATGTGAGGGCAAAGTGAGTGTAATGTGAGGGTCATATGACACGGGGGACTGGGAGTACCGATGGGACGCGCCAGCGCGAAAGATGAGCGGCGCGCGACGCGACGGGAGCGGCGCAGCGCCGGCACCGGGGAGACCGCGGGCCGGATTCCGCACACCCGGTCCTCCGGCGCACTCCCGGCCGTTCTCCACGTGGTCGCCCACCCGTGCGACGCCTTGACGGTCACCGGCCCCGAACTGCGGCGCAGCCTCCAGGAACACGGGCGCCCAGTGGTCGTGGCCTGCCTGACGCCCGGCGAGACGCAAGGCCGCCGGGCCCTGCTCGGTGCACTGGGCGACGACGGGTCCTGGAACGAGCACGCCGAGGAGCTCCCCGGCGGCTCCGTCCTGCGGTTGCACACCTTCGCCACCGCCCCGCACGTCCGGGTCTGCTTCCTCGAAGCGGGGCCGCAGCCCGTCGATCTGACGGAGTGCACCGGGCACCTGCTGGAGCGCTTTGGGCCCGGCACCGTCCTCACCCTCGACCCCGACCCCGAGCACACCGGCTGGAGCGACGAGACAGGCGCCCGGTACGCCGATCACCCCGAGCACGGCGCCGTGGCCCGGGCCGTCCTCGAGGCTGTGCACCGGCACACGGCCCGCGGCACGGGCGAAGCCCCGGTCATAGAGTGCTTCCGGGCCGCGGAGAGTTGCGAGGAGCACACCGCGCGCCGCGCCGCCGTCGTCCGGTACCCGGGTCGCCGCGTGTGGCTGACGCATGGCAGGGACGGCCGGCTGACCGCGTACGCCGCGGTCGGCGGCGGACTCGTCCGCTGGACCGAGACCTCCCCGGGCGGGCCGGAGTGGAGCAACCGCACGACGATCCCCTCTCCCCCGCTGCTGCCGGTACTCTCCGTGGCCCAAAGCCCGGAGGGCTGGGTCCACTTGGTGTCGCTCCGGCGCACCCCGGGGGACTCCGGCCGGGGCCCGGTCGAGGTGATGCACACCGTGCAGTACCAGACGGGCCGTCCGACCGGGGCCTGGCGCTCCCTCGGCAACCCCAACGGCACGCACCCCGTCAAGGGACGCGAGGCCGGTGTGCCGGCCGTCGTGGTGGACCAGGACGGCTGCGCCCACGTCTTCGCCCGCAACTTCGGGCGGGGCGTGAGCGCGCGCAGTCAGCAGCCGAACGGCGTCTGGGGCCCGTGGCGGGACATCCAGGGGTCCGGCGTCCGGGACGGACTGGCTGCGGTGCTCGACGACGACGGCCGCCCCGAGCTGTTCGGTGCGTCCCCCGCCGGAGTGCTGCACTGGCAACACGGCCCGGAAGGCGGCACGTTGCAGCAGGTACCGCGACCGCTGCCCCTGTCGGCCGAACCCGGCTCGGCGCTCGCCGCACTGCGGACGGGGCCGGGAGGGACCACCGTCTACGGCTGTGCCGCACACGACGGCGTGCTCGGCGCCGTCCGGACCGACGGCGCCGCCGGCTCGCTCGGCGGGGCGGGCGGCCACGGCGTCACGGCCGTCCGCACGGTGATCGGCGGTTACGACTGCACCGTTCTGCTCCAGCGCTCCGCCGAGGGGGACACGGCGGTCGGCGCCTTCCCGACCGGCTACGAGTCACCCGGCCTGTGGTGGCAGCGCACCGGCGGGCAGGGGGTGCGTGAGCCCGCCGCCGCGGCCGACGCCCACGGCCGGCTCGTGGTGGCCTCACTGGGACTCGACGGCCGCTTGCAGGTGGCACGGCAAGTCCCGGACGGACAAACCTTTTTGCTCGGCGAATGGACGACCGTCTGAATCAAGCGGGGGGATCCGACTCGGTGGGGGCTGCGTCCGGCCGGGGCTTGCGGTGCAAGTCCCAGGGCGCAGCACGGCCCGCAACAGGTCCGAAAAATCATCTTATTGAGTCGAACTCAGTTGATTTTCACTACGTATCGTGCCGCAGGGAGGCACAACATGACCACCATGCCTGGCTATGTGACACGGGCGGGTGCGGACGACGGTCACCACGCCGCCGCCGATGCGCATGCCGCTGCACCGCCGACGAGGATCCGCGTCGGCGATGCCCAGGACGAGGCATACGTCCACCGCCCGGCGACCCCGCTGGCCGCGCGCGAGGCCAACCGGGCCGCCGTGGCCGGCGTGCTCGGCCACCTCGGCGTACCGCACTTCGCGGTGCGCGGCACCTCCGACCACGGCACGGTGATCGGTGTGCCGGAGCACGAACGCGAGCGCGTGCTCGGCGGGATGTTCCGCTACCTGTCGCAGTACCCGGGCCACATCTCGGTGCTGGAGGAGAGCCCGGTCCGGGCGGCCCGCCCCCTGTCCAGCCGGGATCCCAAGGCGTGGCGCGACGTGCGGACCGCGCCGGCCATCCAGCTGAGCTGGTACCGGACCGACCCCGGCGGGCACCTGGTCATGGGCCACGAGTACGGCTGTGCCATCGAGTTCTGGGGTGCCCAGGGCGACCGGCTCACCGCTCCCCGGGCCAACCGTGTGACCTGGTCGGTCTCGGCCCACGGCAGCAACGTCCCGGGGGCAGCACCACTGTTCAGCCGGTTCGTCTCGCACAGCACCCCGGCCCACGAGGCCCCCGCCCTGATGACGCGGCCCGAATTCCTGGTGCTCACGGCCGAGGACATCGACTTCCCCGTGGACGCCGTCTACACCTGGGTCGACGGCGACGACCCGGCGTGGAAGGAGCGCAAGGCCGCCGCCAAGGGCGAGGTGTACCACGCCGAATCGGCCAGCGACGCACGGTTCATCAGCCGCGACGAACTGCGCTACTCCATCCGTTCCCTGCACCTGTTCGCGCCCTGGATCCGCAACATCTACGTCGTCACCGACGACCAGGTGCCGGTGTGGATGCGCCGGGACGTCCCCGGCATCCGGGTCGTCGGCCACCGTGAGATCTTCCGCAACCCGGCCGACCTGCCCACGTTCAACTCGCACTCCATCGAGAGCCAGCTCCACCACATCGACGGACTGGCCGAGCACTTCCTCTACTTCAACGACGACATGTTCATCGGCCGCCCCGTGGCTCCCCAGTCCTTCTTCACCCCCACCGGGACGGCCCGCTACTTCCCCTCCCGCAACCGCATCCCCCAGGGGCCGGTGGTGGAGACGGACAGCCCGGTCGACGCCGCCTGCAAGAACAACCGCGCTCTGCTGCGCGAGCGCTTCGGCCGGGTGATCACCCAGCCTATGGAGCACATCCCCTACGCCCTGCGCCGCAGCGCCATGGAGGAGGCGGAGGCGGACTTCCCCGAGGCCTGGGCACGCACGTCGGCCAGCCGCTTCCGCGCGATGACCGACCTGTCGCCCACCTCGTCGTTCGCGCTCTACTACGCGGCCCTCACCGGCCGCGCGCTGCCGGGCTCCATGCCCTTCACCTACCTCCAGCTGGCCGTGCCGGACCTGGCCGACCGCCTCCAGCGGCTGCTCGACGGGCGCGACCAGGACACCTTCTGCCTCAACGACGCCTTCTCCACACCGGAGGACCTGGAGGCCCAACAGGAACTCCTCGACGGCTTCCTCAACGCCTACTTCCCCACCCCCAGCCCCTACGAGTACGCGGACGGAGCACCGGCATGACCGACAAGGCGTCGATGAGCTCCGCCGCACACGTCTACCGCAAGTACGTCCCGCTGCCCGTGCGTTCCGCGGCCGCCCACCGGGTGCCGCCCCGGGTACGCCGCGGGGTCCAGCGCAAGCTGGCGCGCACGCTCGCCGAGCGGGAGTCGCGCAAGCATCGACGCGCCCTGAAGCAGGTCCGCGAGGCCGGTCCCGGCCCCCTGCCGGAGCGCCGGACGGCCGCCGCCGACGGCCGGGTGGGACACGTCCACCGCGGCCTGACGGCCGACGTGGCGCGCAGGCTGGACCATGAGCTGGTCACCACCGCACTGGACGCCGCCGGGATCCCCTGGTTCGCGGTGCCCGCCCTCGACGACCGCCGACTGGCCGTGGCGGTGCCCCGGGAGCACAAGCCCGCCGTGCGTCGGGTACTGCGTGCCCTGCTGGAGGAGCACACCGGGTACGTCGTGTCGGTGTCCCCGGCGAACGCGTCCACCGCTCGGACTCCGGGCTCGCACGTCAAGGCGTGGAAGCATTACGGCAAGACGCGAGTGATCCGCGTGACGTGGCTGCGGACCGACCCGACCGAGTCCCTGTGGTTCGGAGAGGACCAAGGCGTCGAGATCGAGTTCTGGACCGTCGACAAGGCCCTCTCCGGACCCCGTCTGGTCGGCCCGCGGCCCAACCGCGTGCAGCGCGTGGTGCCGCTGGAGATCGACCCGGTGGAGGTCTCCCTCGACAGGCTGACCGGGTACGCCGATATCGGGACGGACGGGGAATCCACCGTCATTCACGCCGACTTCGACGTCCCGCGCCTGGAGGAAGTCCTCTTCCCCGTGGACGCCGTGGTGCTGTGGCAGCACGACGAGCCCTGGGCCGAGGAGCTGCTGCGCGCGACGCTGCGCTCGCTGCACCAGTACGCGCCCTGGATCGACGTGGTGCACCTCGTCGCGCAGGCCCCCATCCCGGCGTGGGTGCGCATCGAGGACCGCATCAGCACGACGGTCGCCGGGCCGGATGCGGAGCTGCGGCTGCACGAACTTCCCGATCTGGCCGACCGGTTCCTGCTCTTCCGGCCCGGTGCCGCGCTGGCCCGGCCGGTCCGGCCGTTCGACTTCTTCACCCCGCTCGGCAGCACCCGCCCACGACGCCGGCCGCTGACCGCCCGGGACTCCGCCGCGCCGTGGACCGGGCTCGCGTACTCCCTCTCCGGACGCGCCGTGGCCCACGGCTTCGCCGACGGCCCCCAGCCGTACACGCGGGCCGCGCTGCAGTCGCTCACCCGCGCCTACGACTTGAGCGGATACCTGCTCCAGGGCCAGTACCTGCCCGAGTTGACGGGTACCCATCCGCTGGACGGGCTCGTCCACCACACCGCCCACTGCGGCGGGCGGGCGGAACCATCGGGAGAGGCAACCTTCGCGCTGCACGCGGCCCTGCCCGGCGTCGGGCAATGGCTGGAACGGTTGCTGGTGCGCCGGGACGCGCAGCAGTTCCACTTCCTCGGCCTGGGCGCCGGACAGGCGTGGGAGAACGGCGGCACCAAGGCCGTCCTGGACTTCCTGCCCCGCTACTTCCCCGTGCCGAGCCCGTACGAGCACGGCACGGAGGGGGACGGCCCGCAGTGACCGCACACAACCCCGAGGCCTCGTCCGCGGTCGGCCTCTACCGCACCCTGCTGCCCGCCGCGCTGCGGCGCCGCATTGCGCGCCGGGTGCCGATGGGCCTGCGTATGACGGCCAAACGGCTGCTCCGGAGGGCCCAAGCGGGCACCGGTCTGCTACGGGCGTTGCGCGCCCTGTTCGCGCGGCGCCGCTGGCCGCACCTCTTCGCGAGCGGTGAGCGGCTCGCCGCGCTCGTCGGGCGGGGGATGCTGATCGCCCTGGTGCGGCCGACGGCATCCCCGCTCGGCCTGCGCGAGGCCAACCTCGAATTCGTCGTCTCCGCTCTGGACCGGGCGGGCGTCGACCACTTCGCGGTGCGCGGCACGTCGGAGTTCCGCGCCACCGTGGCCGTGTCCGCCGCCGACCGCGAGCGGGTGTGCCTGGTACTGGCCGAAGCAGTGCGGGACATGCCGGTGTACGTGACCCCGGGCGACCGCGCCCAGGCGTCCGTGCAGCCGGCTCTGAGCGGGTCGCGGCGGGGCAGGCGGATCTGCACCCGGGCGTCCGTCGTCCGCGTCGGCATGCTGTGGCGCGACCCGGGCGGTTCGCTGGTGCTGGGCCTGGAGTACGGCTGCGACGTCGAGTTCTGGCGCGCCGAGGGCGGCCGTCTCGTGGCCCCGCGCCCGAACCGGGTCACCGATGACGTGGCGGCCGACGCCCCCCGGGTGACGGTGCCCCTGCACCGGATGACGGGCTTCACGGCCCGGCACACCAGACGCACCCGGCTCGTCCGCACCATCGCTCCCTGCGCAGCCACGCTTCCTGAGGATGTCCGCTTCCCCGTCGACGTCGTCTACACCTGGGTCGACGGCAACGACCCGCAGTGGCAGCGGCGCCGCCGGGAGCACGGCGAGGACGGCTACCACGCCGAGTCGGCGAACCCGTCCCGCTACATCAGCCGGGACGAACTCCGCTACTCGCTACGGGCGTTGGAGCAGCACGCCCCCTGGGTGCGCCGTGTCTTCCTGGTGACCGACCGGCAGCGGCCGGCCTGGCTGGACGACCGGCACCCGCGGATCACGGTGGTCGATCACACAGAGATCTTCGACGATCCCCGCGCGCTGCCCACGTTCAACTCGCACGCCATCGAGAGCCGGCTGCACCACATCGACGGACTGGCCGAGCACTTCCTGTACTTCAACGACGACATGTTCCTCGGACGTCCGGTCACGCCCCAGGACTTCTTCCTGTCCAACGGAATGACCCGGGTCTTCCTGTCCCCCTCCCAGGTCCCCCAGTGGGAACTCACCCTGGGGGACCGGCCGGTGGACGCCGCGGGCAAGAACAACCGCCGGATCATCTCGGAGAACTTCGACTCGATGATCGTGCAGAAGTTGCGGCACGCGCCCTATGCGATGCGCCGCAGTGTGCTGTTCGAGATCGAGCAGGAGTTCGCGGAGGCGCACCGCAGGACTTCGTTCAGCAGGTTCCGCAGTCCGACCGACATCTCCATCCCGTCGTCCCTGTACCACTATTACGCGTATTTCACCGGGCGGGCCGTTCCCTCGCAGATCGAATTCGCTTATCTGGACCTGGCGAAACCGGAGATCGAACGCCGCCTCGGCATTCTGCTCGCCGGCCGCGACCGCCAGGCGTTCTGCATCAACGACACCGTTTCCGACGGCGTGGACACCGAGCGGCAGACCCGGATGGTCCGGCGCTTCCTCGACGCCTACTACCCGATACCCGGCCCGTTCGAGCGAACGGGCCGTTCCCAGGGACGTTCTCAGGAAGGGGAAGTGGCCCGGTGAAGATCTCGTTCCTGATCAACAACATCTACGGCATCGGCGGCACCAACCGCACGGTGATCAACCTCGCCGAGGCACTCTCGCACGAGCACGACGTCGAGATCGTCTCGGTGTTCCGCCGGACCGGCGCACCGAAGTTCGAGATATCCCCGCTGGTGGCCGTGCGCGCCCTGGTGGACCTGCGCCCCGGCCGGGCAGGTGCCGACCGCGGCACGGACGGGCTGGACGAGCCCAGCGACGTGGTGCCGCGGCAGGAGGAGTTCTTCGCGCAGTACAGCAGGCTGAGTGACGAGCGCATCATCGGCCACCTGCGCAGGACCGACGCGGACGTCGTCATCGGCACCCGTCCGAGCCTGAACCTCTTCGTGGCCCGCTTCACCCGGGACTCGGCCCTGCGGATCGCCCAGGAGCACATGACGCACCTGGCGATCCCACCTGCCGTCCGGGCGGAGATGACCCGGGTCTACCCCCGGCTCGACGCGGTCACGACCGTCACCGAGGCCGACGCCCGTTCCTTCCGGGAGAACACGCCGATCGACGGGCTGCCGGTGACCGGCATCCCCAACAGCGTTCCGCAGCCGGTCGTCCAGCCCTCCGACTGCACCCACAAGGTGATCGTCAGCGCCGGCCGGATGCACCACGTCAAGCGTTACGACCTGCTCATCCGCGCCTTCGGACAGGTCGCCGACGAGTTCCCCGACTGGCGGCTGCGCATCTACGGCGACGGCGGGGAGGCCGCGAAGCTGCGCGGCCTCGTCACCGAACTCGGGCTCGGCGGACGTGCGTTGCTCATGGGAGGTTTCGCACCGATCGAGTCGGAGTGGGCCAAGGGCTCCATCGCCGCCGTCACCTCCAGCGCCGAGTCCTTCGGCATGACGCTCGTCGAGGCCATGCGCTGCGGCCTGCCCGTCGTGGCCACGGACTGCCCGGTCGGACCGCGGGAAATCCTGCGCCACGGCGAGGACGGCCTCCTCGTGCCCAATGGCGACACCGACGCCGTCGCAGCGGGCCTGCGCCGGCTGATGGGCGACGACGCACTGCGGATCCGCATGGGCGAGGCGGCCCTGCGCAACTCGGAGCGCTACGACCCCGGAGCGGTGGCCCGGCGCTACATCGCGCTCTTCGAGGACGCCGCCGAACGGCGTGCCGCCCACGACCGCAAGTACCGCGGCCCGTCCGGGAAGCCGCGGTCGCGCGGCGCAGGCCGGGGCACCGCTCCCGTATCCGTCCACCGGACCGTCGTGCACACCGCTGCCGACCCTTCGGGCTGGCTCAGGTTCTCCGCCGAGGGCCCGGCCGACGGCAAGCACCGGCGCCGCTTCGTGCTGCGGCACAGTCCCTCCGGGGGCGAGCGGCTGCCCGACCTGCCCCTGCGCACCGTCCGCAAGGCCCTGCCGTCCGGAGCCACCCACTACTCGGCGGCCGTCACGCCCTCGGCGCTCGAGCAACTCGGCGACGGCCGCTGGCGGGTGATGATGGAGTCCGCCAACTCCGAGGCCGTCCACATGAAGGCCGGCATCCGCGACACGTCCGCCCTGATCGATGTCCGCGACCGTCTCCTCTCCGCACCCGACGCCTCCGCCGTCCTGTGGAACCTCCCCTACGCACAGCCCAACGGCCGCCTCATGCTGCGTACCGTCCACCGCACCCTGCATGCGGAGGTCACGGAGGTCGACGTCGGACACGACTCCATCACCCTCTCCGGCGTCCTCTGCGGCGACCGGCCGCTGGCCCCCGGCGCCCGCTTCGTCCTGAGCCGCCGCGGCCGGCACGCCGCGGACGTCGCCGTACCGGTCCGCGTCTTCGACAGCCGCGTCTTCCGGGCGCAGGTCCCGGTGCGGCAGGTCGTGGACGCCCGTCTGGAGCGCTGGGAGGACTGGGACTGGTGGCTCCAGCCCGACCCGGCCGACCGCCGCAAGGTGCGCATCTGCCACCTCCTGGAGGACTTCCTGGACGTGAAGGGCGCCTACGCGTACCCGGCCGTCCCGGTGGCTCCGGAGGAGGACCTGCGCTTCGTGTCCGCGTACCCGGGGCGCCCGGTGCGGGTGCGGGCGTACTGCTCGGCGTCGGGCGCGATGGCGATGAATGTGGTGGACCGGTGAGCCGTCCGCACGCCCCTTCACAGAAGACCGAGGACCAATGAGGACCGAACCCGGCTCCGTCGTCCATGTGATCGCCCACCACGACGACGACCTCTACTTCATGAACCCCGACCTGGTGCGCTCGCTCCAGGACGGGGACCGCGTCACCACGATCGTGGTCACCGCGGGCGAGGGCGACGGGATCAACGCCGACACCGGCGACCCGAAGCGGACGACGATGCCGCCGGACCGCCCCGGGTACAGCAGTGCCCGCGGCTGCGGACTGCGCTCCGCCTACGCCCGGATGGCCACCGGCGACCGCTCCGCCCTCTGGCACCGGTCCGCCGTGGAGCCCGTGCCCGGCTTCACGGTGGAGCACTTCACCCTGGCGGCGCAGGAGAACGTCCGGTTGTTCTTCCTGAACCTGTGCATGTGGGCACCCACACCCCACGGCGAGCGCACCCGGCTGCGCGACCTGTGGGAGGGCACCACGGCCACCCATCCCACGCTGGTCCTGCCCGGCTCCACCGTCCGTACCGCCCAGAGCGTCTCGCGCGAGCAGCTGATCAGCGCGCTCGCCGCCCTGCTCGCCGACGCCCGGCCCACCGTCGTCCGCACCATGGACCCCGACCCCGAACACGATGGCGGCAAGCCCGGGTTCGTGGTCTCCGACCACCAGGACCACACGGTCACCGCGGAGTTCGCCCTGGCCGCACTGGCCCGCTACCGGGAGAGCACGGCCCGGGCACCGGTCGTCGAGCACTACCGCGCCTATGCCAACAGGTTCTGGCCCCACAACCTGGACTCCGCGGCCACCGCCGAAAAGGCCGAGTATCTCGCGACGTACGCGGGCCTCGACGCCACCGACTGCCCGCAGGGCATCTGCGAGCACTGCGGCGACCGGCAGTTGGGCACCGATCCGTACCGCAGCACCCACATGATGAGCACGGCCCTCCGCTACACGCCGGGCACCGACTGGCTGCGCATGGGACCCGGCGGGCGGCTCAACGCCTACGCGGTCCTGGGCGGACGGCTGGCCTTCTGGTCGGAGACCGGCCCTGCCACCGGCGAGTGGAAGGGCCCGTTCCTCCTCGGCGACGGCTGGCTCTGCCCGGCCGTCAGGGTCGCGGGGGCACCGGGCGCACCCGCGCACCTGGTGGCCCTGCACCGGCAGACCACCGCCCAGGGGGCCGTCGTCGTGGATCTGGTGCACACCGTGCAGGACCCCGACGGCAAGGGCTTCGCGGGATGGCAGTCGTTGGAGAACCCCGACCTGCATCACGACGATCCCCGCGCGGGACGCGAGGCGGGTGTGCCCGCAGTGGCCGCGGACGGCACCGGTCGACTGCACGTCTTCCTGCGCAACTTCGGCCAGGGCATCAGCATGCGTCGGCAGACCGACGGCGGCGGATGGGGACCGTGGGAGGACCTCGGCGGCAGCTTCGTCCAGGACGGGAGCGTCGCCCACACCACCGACAGGGGCACCGTCGAGCTGTACGTCCCCGGCAAGAAGTCCGTCCACCGCTGGCACCAGACCGAACTCTCGGGCCCCTTCCTGCAGGACGACTCGCTGCGCACCGGCAAGGTCGCGACGGGTGGCATCACGGCGGTCGACTCGGGCGGCGGGCGCACCTGCCTGTACTACCGCGAGGCGGACACCCAGCAGGTCATGGCCTACCGGCAGCACGACGACGGCCGCTGGCCCGGCGCGGGCGCCGGCCTCGGCGGCCACGGCGGCACCGGGCCGGTCGCCGCGATCTGGGCCCCTCAACGCGGCGCCCGGGAAGCCCACCTGGCGCACCGCAGCGCACGCGGCCGCCTGGCGCTGTCCCTTCCCGACCGTGACAAGGACGTCCCGGGCCCCCGTTGGCGCGAGACGGGTGAGATGTTCACCCACGCCCCGTCCCTGGCCTTCGACGCCTCGGGCCGGATCGTCGCAGCCGCCGTCGGCACGGACGGCCGGCTGCACGTCCGGCGACAGCTCTCACCGGCGGTCGGCAGCCCGATGGGGCCGGGCCGGGTGATCTAGACATGTCGCCCGAGGCCCGCCGGGCGGTCCGCACAACATCCCTGCGTAGAGCGGCTCTCGCCGCCTTGACCGTCTGCCTCGGCGCGCTCGTGCCGGACGCGGCCCCGCAGGCGAGGAACACTTCGCCCCGGATCAAGGTGATGCACTACAACATCTGCGGCGCAGCCCACCTGTGTTCGGGCAAGGAGGGGAACAAGGGCGCCTATGGGCCGGGCAGTTCCATCGCCCGGGTGGTCGGGGAAGCCGTCGCCCACACCCCGGACGTCATCTCCCTCAACGAGATCTGCCACTCGCAGTACACGGCCCTCATGAGACGGCTGAGAGCAGCCGGCTACGTCATGGACGGCACCTACGCCTCGTCGCAGAACAATGTCGTCAACTGCGGGACGGATCAGCGCTACGGATCCGCCGTGCTCAGCCGACAGGACGTTGCGGACGACGTGCAGGAGTACCACGCCTTCCGGAACACCGCCGACGAGACCTACACCAACGGCGGCCGCTCGGTGAAGGTCGAGCGGGGCCTGCTGTGCGCCAACACCTGGTTCGCCGGGCGGCCGCTCAAGGCCTGCACGGCACACGCCAACGGGAAGGCGCCCGAGCAGATGCGCGAAATCCGGGATTGGGTCGAGGACCCGTCGCTCTTCCCACCGGACATAGCGGTCGTCATCGCGGGCGACATGAACCTACGGCCGGACTCCCCTGCCATGGCCGACCTCTACGGCCACGCACATGTGCTCCGCGACGCGGCGGAACCGCCGGGACGGTTCGTCGAGGCCGACGAGGAGGACCGGGGCACGGTCCCCGGGGGACAGAAGATCGACTATGTCTTCGCGGACCGCAGGCACTTCACCGAACCCGGTGCGGTCGTCGAGAAGTTCGACGAGTCCGACCACGCGCTCTACCGCGCCTCGTTCACGCTGGTCCCCACGGCCCGAACGGGCGCCTAGGCCCGCTCCCACTCCCCGAACCCGAGCTCCGCGCCGGCGGCCCGCTGGCGGGCGACCCGCAGCCCGCCGTCCTCGCCGACGAAGGCCAGCACGACGCGGTCGTCCCCGTCGAGCGCAAGCGCCGGCGCACCGGCGCACGGCTCCGTGCCCACCTCCGCCCACGAGACCAGGGCGGGATCGTCCTGGTCGTCCGGCACCACGGCCACACCCACCCGCTGCGAAGCGTCCCGCTGGGCCAGCACCGTGCAGGATCGCCCGTCGACCGTCGCACGCAGCGCGGCGACCGGGCCCGAGCCGCCCGGGTCCGGCGAGGCGAGGGGGGCCGGGGCGGGGGCCTCGGCGCCCTGCGGGCCGGCCTCGGGGCGCTGGGCGAACAGGGCGGAGTCCGTGGCGTCCCGCCAGAAGTGCGCGATGCGGCCGTCGCCGAGGGGCACGGACGCCTGCGAGCCGGGCAGCGGCTTCGCGGGGGTGTTGAGGGCCTTGACGAACTCGCCGCCGGGCTCCTCCTGGCGCCAGCGCAGGGCGACCTCGCTCGCGGGGGCGAGCAGCTCCGCCCGGCCGTCGGCGGTCGCCGCGGCGGACACCGAGTCGAGCACCCGGCTGCCCCCGAGGTCCAGCCACGGCCCCCAAACGCCCTTGGCGTCCTGCTTGCGCGCACTCAGCCCGTTTCCGGCGTTGCGCAGGACGATGAAGAGGCCCTCGGAGTCCACGACCGCCGTCGGGGCGCCGATCTGGTCGGCGCGCTCCCAGTCCCGGCCGTAGGGGGTGCCGATGGTGCGCCAGTTGGTGACAGCGCGGCCCGACTGGAACTGGGTGGCGTAGACGACGTCCGTCTCGGCCCGGCCGTCCTCGTGCGCCCGGCGGCGCAGGCCGGCCAGGTACACGTACCCCTCGGGGGTCTGCGCTATGGACAGGTGCGGCTCCAGGCCGGGCATCGCCAGGTGCTGGGGGCCGGTCCAGCCGGGGCCGCCGGGGCGGGTCTCGGTCCAGCGCGTGAGGCCGTCCTGGGCCGGGGCGTAGGCCGTCAGCCGGCCGTCCTTGCCCCGCAGCAACCAGCCGGTGGTGGGGGCGGCCGTCCGCACTGCCATGACTCGCTGTCAGCCTCTCTCGTCGGGGAGTTCGCCGGCTCTGCCGACGCCCGACCCTAACATTGCACGCCCGGCGGGCCGCCGGGCGTGCGACGCTGTCCGGCGTGAAGGATCAGCCCGTGGACGAGCACACAGCACTTCTTGTCGTGGATGCGGCGAATGTCGTCGGGTCCGTGCCCGACGGCTGGTGGCGCGACCGCGCGGGCGCCGCCGGACGGCTGCGTGACCGCCTCGCGGCGGGCGCGGCGGACGGGCTGTCGGCCGGGCCGCTGGAGATCGTGCTCGTGGTGGAGGGAGCGGCCCGGGGCGTCGCCCCGGTGCCGGGGGTACAGGTCGTCGCCGCTGCGGGCAGCGGCGACGAGTGCATCGTGGAGCTCGTGGCCGCCCGCGCCCCCGGCCGGCGGTGCATCGTCGTCACCGCGGACCGGGAGCTGCGTGACCGGGTGCGGGCGCTGGGTGCAGAGGTCGTGGGGCCTCGCACGGTACGGGGCTGAGGGCCCCCTACCGGGCTCCGCCCACCCGGCTGTGCCGGCGCCCGTACGCGAAGTACACCGCCACGCCCAGCACCATCCACGCCGCGAACCGCAGCCACGTCTCCGCGGGCAGGTTGAGCATCAGCCACACCGACGCCAGCACCGACAGCACCGGCACGGCCGGGACGAACGGGGTGCGGAAGGCGCGTGGCAGGTCGGGCCGCATACGGCGCAGGATGATCACGCCGAGCGCGACGACGACGAAGGCGAACAGCGTGCCGATGTTGACCAGTTCGGCCAGGACGTCGATCGAGGTGAAGCCCGCCACCACCGCGACCACCACGCCCAGCAGGACCGTCGAGCGGTAGGGGGTGCCGAAGCGGGGGTGGACGGTCGAGAAGAACCGCGGCAGCAGCCCGTCGCGGCTCATGGCGAAGAACACCCGGCTCTGGCCGAGCAGCAGGATCATGCAGACGGTGGTCAGGCCGACCGCGGCGCCGAAGCTGATCAGCCCGGCCCAGAAGGGGTGCCCCTGGCTCTTGAACGCGTCGGCGAGCGGCGCCTCCGTGGAGAGCCGGCTGTACTTCTCCATGCCGGTGACGACGACGGAGACGCCCACGTAGAGCGCGGTGCAGATGGCGAGCGAGCCGAGGATGCCGCGGGGGACGTCGTGCTGGGGGTTGCGGGTCTCCTCGGCGGCGGTGGCGACGATGTCGAAGCCGATGAAGGCGAAGAAGACGACGGCGGCGGCCGAGAAGATGCCCATGACGCCGAAGTTCGAGGGGGTGAAGCCGAACATCAGCTGCGAGAGCGGTGCGGCGAGCCCGCTGCCGCCGGAGGTGCTCTCGGCGGGCGGGATGAACGGGCTGTAGTTGTCGCCGTTGATCAGGAAGGCGCCCACGACGATGACGATGAGGACGACGGTGACCTTCACCGCGACCACCACCGCGGTCACCCGCGAGGAGAGCTTCATCCCGGCGACCAGGATGACCGTCAGCAGCAGGACCAGGGCGCAGGCGAGGATGTCGAAGCCGAACGTGCCGCCGTGCGGGCCGCTGAGCTCGGCGGGCAGGTGCCAGCCGGCGTTGTCCAGCAGCGAGCGGACGTAGCCGGACCAGCCGACGGCGACCACGGCGCACCCGAGCGCCAGCTCCAGGATCAGGTCCCAGCCGATGATCCAGGCGGGCAGTTCGCCGAGCGTGGCGTACGAGAAGGTGTACGCGGAGCCCGCGACCGGGACGGTGGAGGCGAACTCGGCGTAGCACAGGGCCGCGAGCCCGCACACGATGCCGGCGAGCACGAACGCCAGGGCCACGGCGGGCCCGGCGTTCTGCTTGGCGACCTTGCCGGTGAGCACGAAGATGCCGGTGCCGATGACGACACCGACGCCGAACACCGTGAGGTCCAGGGCGGAGAGGGACTTCTTGAGTGCGTGCTCCGGTTCCTCGGTGTCCTGAATGGACTGCTCGACCGTCTTGGTCCGGAACATGCTGCTCGTACCACGGGCCATGCCCTCACCTCCACCGTCGCGAGTCTCCGCGATGATGCGACCCGTTCGGGGGTGACCACAGCCACCCCCGCGCGGGTTTCACCCGATGGAGGGGTATGTGAAACGCCGGACGGGCTGATTTCGGCCCGTCCGGCGTGACAAGAGGATCCGGGGCGGGGCCCCTGGCGCGATCAGTCGCGCGCCGGCTCCGCCGCGTCGGAGGCCGTGGCCTCGTCCAGACGCCCGTCCAGCTTGGCCACCAGACCCGTCACCTGCCGGGCGATGTCCGGCGCCGTGAGGCCGATCTCGGCCATGATCTCCTTGCGGGAGGCGTGGTCGAGGAAGCGGGCGGGGATGCCGAAGTCGCGCAGCGGGAGGTCGACGCCCGCGTCGCGCAGGGCCTGGGCGATCGCCGAACCGACGCCGCCGACGCGGCCGTTGTCCTCGACGGTGACGACGACGCGGTGCTCCGCCGCGAGCCCGGGCAGGGCCTCGTCGACCGGCTTGACCCAGCGGGGGTCGACGACGGTCGAGGAGATGCCCTGCTTGTCGAGCAGGCCGGCGATCTCCAGGCACATCGGGGCGAGCGCGCCGACGGAGACGAGGAGCACGTCCGGCCGGGCGGCGTCCTCGGCCGGGCGGCGGAGCACGTCCATGCCGCCGATGCGGCCGACGGCCTCGACGGCCGGGCCGACGGTGCCCTTGGAGTAGCGCACGACGGTGGGGGCGTCCTTGACCTCGACTGCCTCGCGCAGCTGGGCGCGCACCTGGTCGGCGTCGCGCGGGGCCGCGATCCGCAGGCCGGGGACGACCTGGAGGATCGACATGTCCCACATGCCGTTGTGGGAGGCGCCGTCGTCACCGGTGACGCCGGCCCGGTCCAGGACGAACGTCACGCCGCACCTGTGCAGGGCGACGTCCATCAGGACCTGGTCGAAGGCGCGGTTGAGGAAGGTCGCGTAGACCGCGAAGACCGGGTGCAGGCCGCCCGTGGCCAGGCCGGCCGCGGAGACGGCCGCGTGCTGCTCGGCGATGCCCACGTCGTAGACGCGGTCGGGGAAGGCCTTGGCGAAGGGCTGCAGGCCGACGGGCTGCATCATGGCGGCGGTGATCGCCACGATGTCGTCGCGCTCGCGGCCGAGCTTGACCATCTCCTCGCCGAAGACCGAGGTCCAGCTGGTGCCGCCGGAGGAGACCGGGAGGCCGGTGTCGGGGTGGATGACGCCGATGCCGTGGAAGCGGTCGCCCTCGTGCTGCTCGGCGGGCTTGTAGCCGCGGCCCTTCTCGGTGAGGCAGTGGACGAGGACGGGGCCGTTGAAGCGCTTGGCGCGCTGCAGGGCGGACTCCAGGGCCTCCATGTCGTGGCCGTCGATGGGGCCGACGTACTTCAGGCCGAGGTCCTCGAACATGCCCTGCGGGGCGATGAAGTCCTTGAGGCCCTTCTTGGCGCCGTGCAGCGTCTCGTAGAGGGGCTTGCCGAGGACGGGGGTGCGCTCCAGCAGGTCCTTGCCGCGGGCCAGGAAGCGCTCGTAGCCGTCGGTGGTGCGCAGGGTGGCGAGGTGGTTGGCCAGGCCGCCGATGGTGGGCGCGTACGAGCGCTCGTTGTCGTTGACGACGATGACGAGCGGGCGGTCCTTGGCGGCGGCGATGTTGTTCAGCGCCTCCCAGGCCATGCCGCCGGTCAGCGCGCCGTCACCGATGACGGCGACGACGTGGTCCTTGCGGCCCCGCACCTCGTTGGCCTTGGCCAGACCGTCGGCCCAGCCCAGGACGGTCGAGGCGTGGCTGTTCTCGATGACGTCGTGCTCGGACTCGGCGCGGGAGGGGTAGCCGGACAGGCCGTCCTTGGCGCGCAGCCGGGAGAAGTCCTGGCGGCCGGTGAGCAGCTTGTGGACGTAGGCCTGGTGGCCGGTGTCGAAGAGGATCTTGTCCTTCGGGGAGTCGAACACCCGGTGCAGAGCGATGGTGAGCTCCACCACTCCGAGGTTGGGTCCCAGGTGGCCGCCGGTCTTCGCGACCGCGTCGACGAGGAAGGACCGGATCTCCGAGGCCAGCCGGCCGAGCTGCTCCGGGCCGAGCCGGTCCAGGTCGCGCGGTCCCCCGATGCGGGTCAGCAGGGCCACCCGTGCCTCCTTGAGTGTCGGTCGACGCTGACTAATGATCCCGTCGAGTCTAATCTTCCGTCCGCGATCACGGTGAACGGGTTATGCGACCTATGTCACGCGTTCGGCTCAGCGCGGTCCCAAACCGTCTGAAAAGCGAGGCGGAGACAGGATGCCAGGGCCGGGTGCTCGATGTAGAGGGCGGTGGTGGATCCGGTGCCGGCCACCGGATCGGGCATGTCGCACAGGACGAGCGAGGCGTCGGCGACGACGAGCTTCAGCGGCAGCTCCGCGGCGAAGCGGGCCTCCTCCCCCGCCTGGCCGAAGCGCAGGACGCTCTCCTTCAGCTCCGGGTCGTCGAGCGCGTCCCGGGTGTAGACGGCGCGGACCGTGCCGCCCTCGCGGCTGATGCGGCGGGCCGCCTTGATGCCGGCGGTGTTGCGGGTGGGGGCGACGAAGGGGGGCCGGCAGAAGGTGAGGAGCTCGCCGGCGGCCTGGGTCTGGATGTCGGCGAACCGGTCGGCGATGGCGCCGGGGTCGCGGAGCACCTCGATGTAGTCCAGCGGGTCGGTGTGCGTGCGGCCGTCGGTCCACAGCGGCAGCAGAGCCGCCGCGAGTCCGGCCGAGACCCGCTCCAGCTCTTCGAGCGTCTCCCTGCGGCGGGCCATCAGCCGGGTGAGGGCCAGCTCGGGGGCGACGGCGGACCAGGTGGCGACCCGCCCGCCGTGGGCCGTGGCCAGGCCGCTGCGGGCGAGCGCGTCCAGGACGTCGTAGATCCGCTGACGGGGCACCCCGGCCTCGCGGGCCACCTGGGCGGCCGTGAACGCCTCGCGTCTGACCAGGGCCTGGTAGACGCGCGCCTCGTAGCGCGACAGCCCGAGCGCCACGAGGCCGGCGACGGTTTCCTGCTCCGGCTCCATGACGACCACCTCCATGACGACCAAGCTATCCAGCGGCGATCACCCGGAACCGGCCGGTGCGACACCCATAACAAGCCTTTGCCGTAAGGCTGTTGTCGACCGGAGGGGGCGTCGCTACTTTCGGGACAGTGCCACCACTCACCGGGGTGGCACTTTTCGGAGGGCGTGATTGTCATGCCCCCAACACCCATCGGCTCGCCTGCAGCGCAGGCGGACACCCCCCATGGAGGCTCATCCATGCACCCGACGAGTCCCTCGTCCCCCGGCTCCAGACGGCCCACCGGCCGCGCCGTCGCCGCCCTGTTCTCCCTTGCGGCCCTGGTCAGCGGCGGTCTGATAGCCGCCGCCCCCGCGTCGTCCGCCGCCGTCTCCCCCCACACCTCCGACGGCGCCCATGTGCGGCAGCTCTGCTCCGAAAGCACCCGCCCGGGGCAGATGCACTGCCTGGGCCTGGTCCGCACGGACGTCGAGCAGCACCTCGGCATCACCGTCGACGACGCCCCCTCCGGCTACGGCCCGGCCGACCTGCAGAGCGCCTACAACCTGCCCTCCGGCGCGGGCTCCGGCGCCACCGTGGCCATCGTCGACGCGTACGACGACCCCAACGCCGAGCAGGACCTGGCCACTTACCGCGCCCAGTACGGCCTGCCCGAGTGCAGCACCGCCAACGGCTGCTTCCAGAAGGCGGACCAGAACGGCGGCACCGCCTACCCGACGGCCGACTCCGGCTGGGCCGGCGAGATCTCCCTCGACGTCGACATGGTCAGCGCGGCCTGCCCGCAGTGCCACATCCTGCTCGTCGAGGCGAACAGTGCCACCATGGACGACCTCGGCGCAGCGGTGAACCGCGCCGTCACCATGGGCGCCAAGTACGTCTCCAACAGCTACGGCGGCAACGAGGACGCGACCGACCCCGCCTCCGACGCCTCCTACTTCAACCACCCCGGCGTCGCCATCACCGTGAGCTCCGGCGACAGCGGCTACGGCGTGGAGTACCCGGCGGCCTCCCAGTACGTGACGGCCGTGGGCGGCACCTCGCTCACCCGCGACAGCAGCAGCCGCGGCTGGTCCGAGTCGGTGTGGGGCTCCAGCTTCGGCGGCCAGGGCGCGGGCTCCGGCTGCTCCGCGTACGACCCCAAGCCGTCCTGGCAGCAGGACACCGGCTGCAGCAAGCGCAGCGTCGCCGACGTCGCGGCCGTCGCCGACCCCGCCACGGGCGTCGCGGTCTACGACAGCTACCAGGCGAGCGGCTGGAACGTCTACGGCGGCACCAGCGCCTCGTCGCCGATCATCGCCTCCGTGTACGCGCTGGCCGGCACCCCGGCCGCGGGCACGTACCCGGCCTCGTACCCCTACGCCCACCCCTCGGCGCTCAACAACGTGACCAGCGGCGCCAACGGCACCTGCACCCCGTCCTACCTGTGCACCGGGGGCCCCGGCTACAACGGCCCCACCGGCCTCGGCACCCCCAACGGCACCGCCGCCTTCACCGCCGGCTCCGCCGACGGCGACAGCGCCTGAACACTTTGCACGGCGGCCGGCTTCTTCCGCACGGCCCAGTACACCGGCGCCGAGCTCCTCGACGCCGTCCACCGCAACGCCGACCGGATGCAACGCGTCATCGCCGACCTGCTGCTCAC
>NZ_JBSFWU010000053.1:0-52741 GCF_053594995.1 Streptomyces sp. NPDC002536 | reverse complement strand
GGGCGAATTCGGCCCCCCCGTAAGGGGCGCAGCCCCGAGTGCCTCGACTGCGGGCGCGTCGTGGCTGGTCGCGCAGTTCCCCGCGCCCCTTACGGGGCGCCGACGGCCTCCTCGTACGTCCTCACCAGCCCCGCCACCCGCTCCTTCGCCGCCCCCCGCAGCGGTGCCCGTACCGGGCCCGCCGGCAGGCCCAGCGTGTTCAGCAGGGCCTTCGCCGTCACCGTGCCCGGCAGGCCCGCCGCCATCATCGCCTCCACCAGCGGCAGTACCCGCTGGTGGCAGCGCAGTGCCTCCTCGTGCGCGCCGCGGTCGTACGCGTCGAGTGCCGCCGCCAGCAGCGGGCCCGCCACGTTCGCGACCGTGCTCACGTAGCCGGCGCCGCCCACCGAGCGCAGCGGGAGGTTCAGTTCCTCGCAGCCCGAGTAGTACGCGAGGCCGGTCTGCGCGATCACCTTCGAGCTGCCCAGCAGGTCGTACGCGCAGTCCTTCACGCCCGCGATCCGCGGGTGCTCCGCCAGCCGCAGCATCGTCGCGGGCTCGATCCGGGTGCCCGTGCGCCCCGGGATGTCGTACAGCATCACCGGCACACCGACCGCGTCGGCCACCGTCAGGAAGTGCTCCGCGATGTCCTCCTGCGGCGGGCGGCTGTAGTACGGGGTCACCACCAGCACCCCGTGCGCCCCTGCCGCTTCGGCCGCCCGCGCGAGCTCCACGGTGTGCCGGGTGTCGGGCGAGCCGACCCCGGCCGTGATGCGCGCCCGGTCGCCGACGGCCTCGGCGACGGCGCGGATCAGTGCGTTCTTCTCCGCGTCGCCGGTGGTCGGCGACTCACCGGTGGTGCCGCTGAGGACGAGCCCGTCGCAGCCGCCCTCTCCGACGAGGTGGTCGGCGAGGCGCTGTGCGCCGTCGAGGTCGAGGGCCCCGTCCGCGGTGAAGGGGGTGACCATGGCGCAGACGGTGCGGCCGAAGGGAAGGGCGGTCGGTGCGGTCATCGCAGCACACTCCTGACACGGGAGGAAACGAGGGCGGTGCGCTCGATTCTGGGTACCCCGGCCGTGCAGGTCCATTGAAATGTTCTCCACTGATTGCTTAGCGACGCTACAGCGGGCGGAGCAGGGCGAAACCCGTCTAGGCTGGGGCACCGTGCGTCCGGTCCACGACGGCCCGTGACGCTGTTCCGCACGAGCGAGGAGACAGTTCCCTGATGTCCGGAGACCGCCCGACCATGCCGCCGGTGCGGCTCCCCTCCGACGCGGAGCTCGCGCGGGACGCGCTGTCCGCGCCGCTGTTCTCCCGCGCCGTGCAGCTCGCACGCTGGGCCGGGGAGGGCACGCCGGTCGGTGCGGGCGGGGAGCTGCTGTCCGGTCAACTCGCCGAAGCCGCCGGGCTGCTGGGGATGGCGGACGAGGAGGACGGGCCCGCGTACGCCGCCGAGGCCTGGCAGCTGGCGCTGGACACGGGGCTGGTGGAGTTCACCGAGGGCGAGGAGACGGAGGAGCTCGGCTCCGACGAGCCCTCCGGCACCGCCGTCGCGGGCGAGGAGCTCGCCACGGTCACCTCCGGCAGCCCGCAGGACGTCCTCGACCTGTGGCTCGGCGGTCTGGAGACCGTCCTGGCCGACGCCGCCGCACCCGACCTGGCCGACCTCGTCGACCAGCTCTCCGAGGCCGGCGAGATCGACCTGGACGCGCTCGACTGGAACCCGGAGGAGGAGGCCGACTTCCTCGACGGCGTCCTCGGCAACCTCTACCTGCTGACCGCGCTCGGCGAGGGCGCGGCCGACCGGCCCGTGCCGCTGCCGGCGCTCGCCGCCTCCATGATCGTCCCGGACGACATGGACGAGCCCACGGACGACATCCTCGAAGAGGTCTCCGACGCGATGATGCGGCTCGACGACCAGTTCCGGATGCTCGCGCCGACCGGGCTCGTCGAGTACCAGCCCGTCGACGAGGCACTCATCGAGGAGGTCGACGGCGAGGGCCGCATCCGTGAGTCCGTCGACGGCCTCGCCTCCGAGCTGCCCGAGGAGGAGGACGTCACGCGCTACGGCATGGTCGCCCTCACCCCGCTCGGCCTCTTCGGCGTGCGGGCCCGGATGCTGGACGCGGGGGTCGACGCCCCGGCCGTCGGCGACCTCGCCGAGGAGGACGCGGCCACCCTGCTCGCCGCCCTTCCCGGTCACCCCGCGCACACCACCCGCACGGAGGCCGAACTCTGGCTCGCCCGCCGGGAACCGCTCGACGCGGCCCGCGAACTGCTCGCCGCCGCCCACGGGAACGACGAGGACGCACCGTCCCGCCGGCTGGCCTGCCAGCAGACCCTCGCCCTGCTGGGCACCGAGGCGGAGCCCGCGCTGCGCGAGGTCCTCGACGACCCGCAGCTGGGCGGCCTGGCCCGCGTCTGGCTCGCCGAGCACGGCGCGACGGACGTTCCCGAGCCGGGCGAGGAGATGGTCTTCTGGCTGACGATCGACACGATCGCGGCACAGCTGGCCGCCGACGGCGACTCCGAGGAGCTGCGCGCGCTCGTGGAGGGCCTGGTCGGCGGGCACAGCGGCTTCTTCGACGCGGCGTGGCGGGTGGAGCACCCGGCGACGGCGGAGGTCCTGGAGGCGATGGGCCGGCTGCACCCGGACAAGAAGGCGGCGAAGGAGGCCCGCAAGGCGGCCTTCAAGGCGCGCTCGCACCACTGAGGTTGCGTTCCCCGCGCCCCAAAGGGGCGCGGGGAACTGCGCGATCGGCCACAGCCGACCTGCAGCCGAAGAACCGGCTGATGCGCTACAGCGCAGCCGCCGCCGGCTTCACCATGTCCCGCACCGTCTTGGCCTTCACGTACTCGCCGATGGCCGTCATCTCCCACTCGCCCGAGTACTGCCGGACGAACTTGCACATCAGGACACCGGTCTTCGGCTCCGAGCCGGTCAGGTCGAAGCGGACCAGCTCCTCGCCGGTCTGCGCGTCGAGCAGCCGGCAGTACGCCTTCGCGACGTCGGTGAACTTCTGGCCGTTGTACGAACTCACCGTGAAGACAAGGCCGGTGACCTCCGGCGGCAGCCCGCCCAGGTGCACCGTGATGCTCTCGTCGTCGCCGGAGCCCTCGCCGGTGAGGTTGTCGCCGGAGTGCTGGACGGCGCCGTTCAGGATCATCAGGCGGCCGAAGTAGCAGGCGTCGACCATGCTGCGGTCGGGGCCGTAGGCGATGACCGAGGCGTCCAGGTCGATCGCCCGGCGGTGGAAGGCGGGCTCCCAGCCGAGGCCCATGACCACCGAATGCTGCAGCGGCTGCCCGCCCTTGACGAGGGACACCGACTGATTCTTCTGCAGGCTCACCCGGCCCTTGTCCAGGCTGACCTTGCCGGGCGCGGACACGGGCGCGGGCGGGGAGGGCGGCATCGCCGGTACGGGCGGTACGGGCGCCGGGGGCACCGGCTGCGGGGCCACGACGGGCACGGGCGGGGCCACGGGGGCCACGGGCGCCGGCGCCGCCGGCTGCGCGGGCTCCTCCACGCTCACCCCGAAGTCCGTGGCGATACCCGCCAGTCCGTCCGCGTACCCCTGGCCCACCGCCCGGACCTTCCAGGCGCCGTTGCGCCGGTAGACCTCCACGACGATCAGCGCCGTCTCCGCGCCCAGCTGCGGCGGCGTGAACACCGCCAGCACGGAGCCGTCGTCCGCGCCGCGCACCGTCGCGGTCGGCTCGGTGCCGGCGAAGGCGGCGCCCTGCGCGTCGAGGCTCGCGGTGACGACGACCTTGTCGATGTCCGCCGGGACGGCAGCGGTGTCGACCGTGATGGCATCGGGCGTGCCGGCGGCCGCGGCGCGGTGGGTGACGCCCGGTCCCGCGGGCTGGTTGTAGAAGACGAAGTCGGCGTCCGAGCGCACCTTGCCGTCGGCGGTGAGCAGCAGGCCCGAAACATCGAGCCGCACCGGTGCGGTGACGTCCACCGTCACGCGCGGGACGGAGAGCGGGATGTTCGAGCCGGGTGTCATAGCGGTCATGCACCATGAACGATCAGCCGGGCTTTACGGTTCCATGACCTGAATTCCGAAGGTGGCCGGGAATATTCGAACCGAGGGCTGTCAGTGTCAGCGCGGGCTGACGAAACCGCATTCGTAGGCGGCGATGACGGCCTGGGTGCGGTCCCGCACCCCCAGCTTGGCCAGAACCGCCGCCACGTGCGACTTGACCGTCGCCGCGCCCACGGTCAGCCGTTCCGCGATCTCGGCGTTCGACAGGCCGGCCGCCATCAGCCGCAGCACCTCGGCCTCCCGCTCGGACAGCCGCTCGCGCAGCCGGTCCGCGATGCCGCGCCCGGCCCGGCCGTCCGCGTGGGCCGCGGCCAGGGCGCGGACGGCGGCGGGGAAGAGCAGCGAGTCGCTGCGCGCCACCATCCGCACGGCCTGGACGAGTTCGTCGGCGCCGGAGCGCTTGAGGAGGAAGCCGGAGGCTCCGACACGGAGCGCGTCGTAGACGTAGCTGTCGTTCTCGAAGGTGGTGAGGACGACGATGCGGGGCGGCTCGTCCATGCCGGCCAGGATCTGCTCGGTGGCGCGGAGTCCGTCGATCTCGGGCATGCGGACGTCCATGAGGACGATGTCGGGACGCAACGCGCGCACCAGGGACACGGCCTCGGCCCCCGTGGCGGCCTCCCCGACGACCTCCATGCCGGGTTCCGCGCCGAGGACGGCACGGAGGGCGGTACGGACCAGGCGTTCGTCGTCGGCGAGGACGATGCGTATGGATGACATGGGGGTCAGGGTAGGGCGCCGCCCCCGGGGCCCTCACACCCCGCCCAGCGGCAGACGGACCGACAGCCGCCACACCCCGTCCTGTTCGCCCCACTCGGCATGCCCCCGCAGCAGCCGGGCCCGTTCGGCGATGCCCGGCAGGCCGCGGCCGCCGCCGGTGCGCCGTGCCGTGCCCCCCGGCACCGGGTTCTCCACCGTGATGCACAACGCCCCATCGCCCAGGGCGAGATGCAGCCGCACCGGTACACGCCCCGCGTGCCGCACCGCATTCGTCAGCCCCTCCTGCACCATGCGGTACGCCTCACGGGAGACCGTCGCAGGCACCGCCTCCAGCGCCGGCTCATCCGGTGCGGTGAGCGTGACCGTGCCGCCCGTCGCGCGGGTGCGTGCCACGAGTGCACCGAGGCCGGCGAGCGTGGGCGCCGGTGCCGTCGGTGTGGGGCCGTCCTCGCGCAGCAGGCCCAGGACGGCGTCCAGTTCGCCGACCGCGTCCCGTGCCGTCTCCTCGATCGCGACGAGCGCCTCCCGGGCGAACCCGGGGTCGGAGTCGAAGACCCTGCGGGCGGCGCCCGCCTGGAGGGTCACCGCGCTCAGCGCGTGGCCGACCGAGTCGTGCAGCTCGCGCGCGAGCCGGTTGCGCAGAGCGAGGCGCATCGCCCGCTCCTCGGCCGCCGCGATCCGCTCGGCCGCCGACGGGCCCAGCAACGCGGGCGCGCAGCGCGTCAGCAGGGCCCCCGCGCCCCACGAGGTGACGAGGATCAGCAGGAACAGCGCCGCTCCGGCCAGTGGCGCGAGCCACGTCCACGGCGTGCGGTGGAACGCGCCGAGCCAGGTCCACGGCGCGTGCACGCCGGTGAACGGCATGGACATCAGGAACAGGGCGAACGGCGGCGTGGCCAGCGACATGCCGCTGACGACGCCCCCGGCCGCGAGGTGCAGGCCGTAGTAGGCGGCCGTGCGCCCGCGCGAGCCCCAGGACCCGGCCGTACCGGTGGCCAGTTCGGCCTCCGGCACCCCGAGCAGCGTGCGCGCCGCTGCGCACTCCAGCGGGCGGAGCTGGGCGAACACCGCCGTCGAGACGGCGGCCAGGGGCAGTGCCACGGCGAAGGCCAGAAACGTGGCGCCGGTCGAGGCGAAGAACCCGTGCCCGGTGACGAAGAACGACACCAGGACGTTGGCCAGCAGGTAGTACGGCATCAGCAGGGCGCCGCCGAGCAGCAGGTGGGCCCAGCGCAGCCGCGCCCTCCTGCCGGTCAGTGGATTCATGATCACAGAGTAGAACCGCCGTGCTCGGTACGTCATTTGGTGCCGTGGTCGTCCTGAATCGAGTTCATACGTACAGAATTGCTCTGGCCCGAGCTTTGCGCGTCGGCCTGGACGGCGGAGCCTCTCGGCCGCAGGGCGGAGACGCCCGTGCCGTGCCCCGTCCTCAGGGCGGAGCGCCGAATCCGCCCTCCGGCGTGCAACCTTTCGGCGTCGGCGCTCCCACCTGCCGCGTCGGCGCGGGGCGGGGCGGGTAGGACTGAACGGTCCAGCGCTCAACGAACTTTCGCGTCCCGAGGACTGTCATGGCACCGCACCCCGAAGCCGGCCTCGCCCCGGCGCTCGACCGCATCGTCGAGATCAGCCTGGGCTTCCAGGCCTCGCAGGTCCTGTTCACCGCAGTCCGCTCCGGGCTCTTCACCACCCTCGCCGAACGCCCTCTGCCCGGCGAGGAACTGCGCACCCGGCTGGGGCTGCACCCGCGCTCCGCCCGGGACTTCTTCGACGCCCTCGTGGCCCTCGGCCTGCTGGAGCGCCACGACGGAAGCTACGCCAACACCCCGGCCACCGCCCGCCACCTGGTCCGGGGCGAGGACGGCTACCTCGGCGGATTCATCGAGATGCTAGACGCCAGGCTCTACGGCTACTGGGGCGCCCTCGGCGAAGGGCTGCGCACCGGAGAGCCGCAGAACGAGATCAAGGACGGCGGCGACTTCTTCGCCACCCTCTACGAGGACCCCGAACGCGTGGCCGTCTTCCAGCAGGCGATGACCGGCCTGTCCCTGCGCTCCGCCCACGCCCTCGCCGAGACCGTCGACTGGTCCGGCCACCGCACCGTGGCCGACATCGGCTGCGCGGAGGGCGGGCTGCTCCGGCACCTCCTGCAGCGCCACCCGCACCTGCGGGGCACCGGCTTCGACCTGCCCGCCTGCCGGGCCGCCTTCGAGGAACAGGCGAGGACGTCCGGCCTCGCCGGCCGACTCGCCTTCGCGGACGGCGACTTCTTCACCGACCCGCTGCCCCGGGCCGACGTGCTGGTCTTCGGGCACATCCTGCACGACTGGGACCTGCCCACGAAGCGGATGCTGCTGCGCAAGGCGCACGAGGCGCTGCCGGAGGGCGGCCGGGTGATCGTCTACGAGATGCTGATCGACGACGACCGCCGGGAGAACCTCGCCGGACTGCTGATGAGCCTCAACATGCTGATCGAGACCCGCGGCGGCTTCGACTACACCGGGGCGGACTGCCGCGGCTGGCTGGCGGAGGCGGGCTTCCGCGACAGCCGCGTCGAGCACCTGGCCGGGGCCGAGTCGATGGTGATCGCCGGCAAGTGACGCACGCCTCGTACAGTGCATGCATGGACGCGAGTGCGGTGCTGCACATCAAGGGACGGATACTGGTCGGCCCGGACCCCCTGAGCGGGGTGCGCGACGAGATGTGGGTGGTCGGCGGACGGATCACCTTCGACCGGCCGACGGGAACGGCGGACGTCACGACGATCACCGGGTGGGTGTTGCCCGGACTGGTGGACGCACACTGCCACGTGGGGCTCGACGCACACGGTGCGGTCGACGAATCGACCACCGAGAAGCAGGCGTTGACCGAACGGCACGCCGGGGCACTGCTGCTGCGCGACGCCGGCTCGCCCTCCGACACCCGCTGGATCGACGACCGCGAAGACCTCCCGCGCATCATCCGCGCCGGCCGCCACATCGCCCGCACCCGCCGCTACATCCGCAACTACGCCCACGAGATCGAGCCGGAGGACCTCGTGGCCTACGTGGCGCACGAGGCGCGGCGCGGGGACGGCTGGGTCAAGCTCGTCGGCGACTGGATCGACCGCGAGACCGGCGACCTGGGCGCCTGCTGGCCGCGCGGGGCGGTCGAGGCCGCGATCGCGGAGGCGCACCGGCTGGGTGCGCGCGTCACCGCGCACTGCTTCGCGGAGGAGACGCTCGCGCCGCTGGTCGAGGCCGGGATCGACTGCATCGAGCACGCCACCGGGCTGACCGAGGAGACGATCCCGCTCTTCGCGGAGAAGGGGGTGGCGATCGTCCCCACGCTGGTCAACATCGCGACGTTCCCGCGGCTGGCGGAGGGCGGCGAGAAGAAGTTCCCGCGCTGGGCGGAGCACATGCGGGCCCTGCACGCGCGCCGCTACGCGACGGTGGGTGCGGCGTACGACGCGGGGATCCCGGTGTACGTGGGCACGGACGCCGGCGGTTCGCTGCCGCACGGGCTGGTGGCGCAGGAGGTCGAGGAGCTGGTGAGGGCCGGGCTCCCGGCGTCGGCCGCGCTGGCGGCGGCGTCGTGGGGGGCGCGGGAGTGGCTGGGGCGGGCGGGGCTGGAGGAAGGGGCGCCCGCCGACTTCGTCGTGTACGAGGAGGATCCCCGTGCGGACGTAAGGGTGTTGGGCGCTCCGCGCCGGGTGGTGCTGCGGGGGCGGGTGGTGGGGTAGAGGGTGCGGGTTGTTCGTGGCTGGTCGCGCCCACGCGGCGGAGCCGCATGGGGGTACCTCCCAGCGGTAGCTGGGGGAGTAGCTGCCCCGCGCCCCTTACGGGGCTACTGCCGACGCGAGCGCCTCCGCGAAGCGGTCCGACGTCTCCCTGTCCCGGACCGCAACCCGCACATACTCCGGGCCCAGGCCCGGGAACGTGTCCCCGCGCCGCACCGCAAACCCCAGCCCGCGCAAGCGGATTCGTACGGCCGCAGCATCAGGCAGGCGCAGCAGCAGGAACGGACCCGCCGCCGGCCCGCACACCGTCACCGATGGGAACTCGGTCAACCGGGCCTCCAGATAGGCCCGGTCCGCGGCGACCCCGCATGCCGCCCGCCCCGATTCCGCCACAGCCGCCGGCAGGCAACACGCCTCCGCCGCCACCAACGCCGGCGACGACACCGGCCACAACGGCTGCGCCCGCTCCAGCGCGGCCACCGTGTCCGGCGCGGCCAGCACGTAGCCGATGCGCAGGCCCGCCAGCCCCCACGTCTTCGTGAGGCTGCGCAGCACGACCAGCCCGGGCAGATCCGTCCGCGCCGCCAGCGACTCGCGCTCGCCCGGCACCGCGTCCATGAACGCCTCGTCCACGACCAGGGTCCGGCCCGGCCGGGCCAGCCGGGCCAGGAGCGCGGCCGGGTGGAGCACGGAGGTGGGGTTGGTGGGGTTGCCCACGACCACCAGGTCCGCGTCCCCCGGCACCGCCCGCGGGTCCAGGCGGAAGCCGTCCGCCGCGTCGAGCACCACCCGCTCCACCGTGTGCCCGGCGTCCCGCAGCGCCGCCTCCGGCTCGGTGAACTGCGGGTGCACGACGACGGCCCGGCGCACGCCGAGCGCCCGGGCCAGCAGCACGAACGCCTCGGCGGCGCCCGCCGTGAGCAGCACCCGCTCCTCCGGCAGCCCGTGCCGCGCGGCCACGGCGCGCCGCGCGGCACGCCCGTCGGGGTAGGCGGCCAGGCCCGTGAGCGAGTCGGCTATGCGCTCGCGCAGCCACTGCGGGGGCGTGCCGGAGCGCACGTTGACCGCGAGATCGGTCAACTCGGCGCCCGCGCCGCGTACTTCCGCGTCGCCGTGGTGCCGCAGGTCGGGTTCGTGCATGGGGGCCTTCGGAGAGACGGTACGGGGGGCGGCGACGGCCACGGCGCAGGTCGCCCGCGCCGACTTCCGCTTGCCGACCAGCAGGACGCCGCCGGGCCCTGCGCCCAGCAGCGCGGCGGCCTCGGCCACGGACGGTGTCCCGGCCGCGGAGAGGACGGTCTGCGAGGGGTGCGGGGTCGCCTGCGCGGCGAGTTCGTCGGGGGAGTAGACGCGGAGCGGCACGCCGAGCCGCTCGGCGGCGACGAGCACGGCGGGCTCGTCCGCCCTGGCCTCGACGGTGGCCAGGGCCGCGACGGTGCCGGCACCGTCGCCGGCCTCGGCCAGGGTGCGCCCGGCGAGCGCGAGGATCTCGTCGGCCGTCGTGCCGCGGCGGGCGCCGACGCCGAGGTAGAGGGCGGCGGTCATGCGCGGGCCGCCGCCTGTGCGACGAGGCGGTGGGTCATGGCGGGGGCGCCTGCCCAGTGGGTGTGCAGGTAGGAGGCGTGGACGCCGGCGAAGGCGAAGCCTTCTGTGCGGCGGGCGGGGTGCGTGAAGCCCCATGCCGGGCTGTCGCCCGCGGCCGGTTCGACCACCGTGCGGTGGAACTCGTGTCCGCGGACGCGAGTGCCCGCGACGGCCAGGCAGTTGTCCGCGAGGGCCACGGCTTCCCGGTAGCCGAGGGTGAGGCGCTCGGACATCCGGGCGTCGGCGGGCAGGACGCCGCACATCTCCTTGCCGTCGAGGGTGCGGCAGAGGTAGAGGAGGCCTGCGCATTCGGCGACGACGGGTGCGCCGGTCGCCGCGAGGGCGGCAACCTCCTTGCGGAGGAGTGCGTTTGAGGACAGGTCCGCCACGTGCATTTCGGGGAAGCCGCCGCCGATCACCAGGCCTTGGGTGCCCGGGGGCAGGGACTCGTCCCGCAGCGGGTCGAAGGTGACGACTTCGGCACCGGCCGCGGTGAGCAGTTCTGCGTGCTCCGTGTACGAGAACGTGAACGCCGCACCGCCTGCGATCGCGATCACGGGGCGGGGGCCGTGCCCCGAAGGGGCGCGGGGAACTGCGCGATCAGCCACGGACGGCCCGCAGTCGGCGGACCACGCCTCCCCCGGCACCGCCGGCGCGCTCCGCGCCAAGGCCAGCAACCCCTCCAGGTCGCACCCCTCCCGTACCTGGGCCGCCTGGGCCGCCACCGCGGCCACCGCCTCCGCGCGCCGCTCCGCCACCGGGATCAGTCCCAGATGCCGGCTCGGGGTGTTCAACCCCGGGACGCGCCGCAGCGCACCCAGCACCGGCACCCCCGACTCCGCCAGCGCCTCGCGCAAAATGGCCTCGTGGCGGTCCGAGCCGACCTTGTTGAGGATCACCCCGGCCACCCGGACCTCCGGGTCCCAGGACGCGAAGCCGTGCACCAGCGCCGCCACCGACCGCGACTGCGACGACGCGTCCACCACCAGCACCACCGGTGCCTTCAGCAGCTTCGCCACATGCGCCGTCGACGCCAGCTCGCCCTGCCCGCTCGCCCCGTCGTACAGGCCCATCACGCCCTCGACGAGGGCGAGATCGCAGCCCGCGGCCCCGTGCAGGAACAGCGGAGCGATCCGCTCCGGGCCGCACATGTACGCGTCCAGGTTGCGGCCCGGCCGGCCCGTGGCCAGGGCGTGGTAGCCGGGGTCGATGTAGTCCGGCCCCACCTTGTGCGGGGACACCGCGAGCCCGGCGTCCGCGAAGGCCCGCATCAGGCCGGTGGCCACGGTCGTCTTGCCGCTGCCGGACGCCGGGGCGGCGATGACGAGCCGGGGGACGTTCACACTTACCACTCGATGCCCCTCTGGCCCTTCTGGCCCGTGTCCATCGGGTGCTTGACCTTGGACATGTCGGTGACCAGATCGGCGAAGTCCATCAGCTTCTCCGGGGCGTTGCGGCCCGTGATCACCACGTGCTGGGTGCCGGGGCGGTCGCGCAGCACCGAGACCACCTCGTCGGTGTCGACCCAGCCCCAGTGCATCGGGTAGGCGAACTCGTCGAGCACGTACAGCTTGTACGTCTCCGCCGCCAGGTCCCGCTTGACCTGCTCCCAGCCCTCGCGCGCCGCCTCCTCGCCGGCGGCGAGGTCGCGCTGCACCCAGGACCAGCCCTCGCCCATCTTGTGCCAGGCCACGGTGCCGCCCTCGCCCGTGTCGCCGAGCACGCGCAGCGCCCGCTCCTCGCCGACGCGCCACTTCGCGGACTTCACGAACTGGAACACCCCGATGGGCCACCCCTGGTTCCACGCGCGCAGCGCGAGCCCGAAGGCGGCGGTGGACTTGCCCTTGCCGACGCCGGTGTGGACGAACACCAGCGGCCGGTTGCGGCGCTGGCGCGTGGTGAGCCCGTCGTCGGGCACGACGGTCGGCTGTCCCTGGGGCATTACGCCGCCCTCCTGCTGTTGTCGGTACGTACGGTCTTCACGAGTGCGGAGACATTGTCCGCCCGGAGCTCGTCGAGGGTGACCACCGGGCCGCCCAGGGCCCGGCCCAACTCGCCCGCCAGGCCGAGCCGTACGGGCCCGGACTCGCAGTCCACGACCACCGAGGCCGTGCCCCCGGCCGCCAGCAGCCCGGCCGCGCGCCGCGCCCGCGGCAGCGGTTCCGGGCCGCCCGTCGCGCGGCCGTCGGTCACCACGACCAGCAGCGGGCGCCGCGACGGGTCGCGCATCCGCTCCACGCGCAGCACCTCGTGGGCCTGCAGCAGGCCCGCGGCCAGCGGGGTGCGGCCACCGGTGGGCAGCTTCTCCAGCCGGGCGGCGCCCGCCTCCACCGACGACGTCGGGGGCAGCGCCAGCGTCGCCTCCGTGCCGCGGAAGGTGATCATGCCGATCTTGTCGCGGCGCTGGTAGGCGTCCATCAGCAGCGACAGCACCGCGCCCTTGACCGCGCTCATCCGCTTCCGGGCCGCCATCGACCCGGAGGCGTCCACCACGAACAGCACCAGGTTGCCCTCGCGTCCCTCGCGCACCGCCTCCCGCAGGTCGTCGCGGCGGATCACCAGGCCCGGGCCGCTGCGCCCGCGCGCCCGCTGGTGCGGGGCGGCGGCCTGCACGGTGGCGGCCAGGTGCAGCCGGGACAGCGCACCGCGCGGGCGGCGCGCCCCCGTCGTCCGGCCGTGCGCGGTGAGCGCGCGCGAACGGCGCCCGTCGGCGCCCTCGCCGAGGCCGGGCACGTCGAACCGGCGGGTGCGGAACGGCTCCGCCGCGGCGACGGCGGGGGCCTCGGGGGCGTCGCCGCTGTCGCCGGATGCCGGCTCCGGTGCCGAACCCTCCTGCGAGGCGGGGGAGTTGTCCGGCTGCGGGGCGTCCGCCGCCGGGTCCTGCCGCTGGGGCGGCACGTCCTGCGGGGGCTGCCCGCCGTCGTCGGGGCCGTTGCCGGGGCCGTTGTCCGGACCGCTGCCGTCCGGATCGTCCTCCGGGCCCGACGGGTCCGGCTCCGGCTCGGGGTCGTCGTCCTCGTCGTTCTCGAACTGCCGCAGGATCTCGTCGAGTTTGTCCTCGTCCAGGCCCGGGGCGTCGAACGGGTTGCGCCGCCTGCGGTGCGGCAGCGACAGCAGCGCCGCCTGCCGCACGTCCTCGGTCGTCACGTCCGTGCGCCCCGCCCAGGCGGCCAGGGCCGTCGCGGTCCGCGCGGTGACGATGTCCGCGCGCATGCCGTCCACCTCGAACCCGGCGCACACGGCCGCGATCCGGCGCAGGGCGCCGTCCCCGAGCCGCACGTCCGGCAGCAGCGCCCGCGCGGCGGCGATGCGCTCGCGCAGGGCGTCCTCCTCCGCGGCCCACTTGGCGGCGAAGGCCGCCGGGTCCTCGTCGTAGGCGAGGCGGCGGCGCACGACCTCGACGCGCTCGTCCGTCTCCCGGGAGGCCGCGACCTCGACCGTCAGCCCGAAGCGGTCGAGCAACTGCGGGCGCAGTTCGCCCTCTTCGGGGTTCATGGTGCCGACGAGGAGGAAGCGGGATGCGTGGCGTACGGAGACGCCCTCGCGCTCGACGTAGGAGGCGCCCATGGCGGCGGCGTCGAGGAGGAGATCGACCAGGTGGTCGTGGAGGAGGTTGACCTCGTCCACGTACAGCACGCCGCGGTGCGCGTCGGCCAGCAGGCCGGGCTCGAAGGTCTTCACACCGTCGGACAGCGCGCGTTCGATGTCGAGCGCGCCGACGAGACGGTCCTCGGAGGCGCCGACGGGCAGCTCGACCACCCGGGCGGGGCGGGTGCCTGCGGGCCCGGTCCCGTGCGGGCCGTCCGGGCACTCGGTGTCGGGCGCCGCCGGGTCGCACGAGAAGCGGCAGCCGGTGACGACGTCGATCGCCGGCATCAGGGCCGCGACGCCGCGCACGGCCGTGGACTTGGCGGAGCCCTTCTCACCGCGGACGAGCACGCCGCCGATGGACGGCGAGATCGCGTTGAGCAGGAGGCCGAGTCGCATGTCGTCCATGCCGACGATGGCGGTGAACGGGTAGGTGGGCGAGGCCATCAGGTACCCCCTTCAAGGGCATGGACGTGGTGATTCGGCTGCGGGCCGTCCGGGGCCGGTCGCGCCCACGCGGTGCTCACGGCGCCCCCGGCGGTATGAACGGGGCACCCGCCGGCGCCCCGTCCTCGATGAGGCGCAGCAGCGCATCCGTGTCGGCGTGCTGTTCGATCAAGTCGCCCAGGCGGTCCAGCTGTTCCTCGCGCAGCGCAGCGAAACTCGTGTCCGGTGCCGGGACGAAGTCCCGCCCGGCCGCGCGGGCGACCTCGCGGAGGAACGCCCGGCGGAAGCCGTCGCTCTCCAGCGAGCCGTGCCAGTGCGTGCCCCATACGGAACCCACGCGGCAGCCGTCCAAGAAGGCTTCCCCGCCCAGCACTTCGGCGACGCCGTGGTGGATCTCGTAGCCCTCCACCCGTTCGCCCAGCGCCTCGCCCACCGGGCGGGCCAGCGTCTTCTCGACGGCGAACCGCACCCGCACCGGCAGCAGGCCCAGGCCCTCGACCGCACCGGCCTTCGACTCGACCTCGTCCTCGATGCGTTCGCCCAGCGCCTGGAAGCCGCCGCAGACGCCCAGCACCGGGCGGCCCTCCGCCGCCCGCCGCGCGAGGGCGTCGGCCAGGCCGCGCTCGCGCAGCCAGGCCAGCGCGCGCACCGTGCCGCGCGTGCCGGGCACCACGGCCAGGTCGGCGTCGGCGAGTTCCTCCGGGCGGTCGACGAAGCGCACGATCACGCCCGGCTCGGCCGCCAGCGCGTCCACGTCCGTGAAGTTGGACATCAGCGGGACCGCACACACGGCGACCCGCAGCACGTCGCGCCCGTGCGGCGGAGCCACCACCGACTCCCGCACGGTCCCCCGCAGGGAGACCCGCAGGCCGTCCTCCTCGTCGATGCCCAGGCCGTGCGCGAACGGCAGCACGCCCACCGTGGCCCGGCCCGTCAGGCCGCGCAGCATCTCCAGCCCGGGCTCCAGCAGCGACACGTCGCCGCGGAACTTGTTGACCAGGTAGCCCGCCACGAGCTCCTGGTCCTCCGGGGACAGCAGGGCCGTCGTGCCGAAGAACGAGGCGAACACCCCGCCCCGGTCGATGTCTCCGACGATCACCACGGGCAGCCGGGCGGCCCGCGCGATGCCCATGTTGACGATGTCCGTGCGGCGCAGGTTGATCTCGGCGGGGCTGCCGGCGCCCTCGCAGATCACCGCGTCGTGCGTGCGGCGCAGCTGCTCCAGGCAGTCCGTCACGGTGCCGAACAGCTGCTCCTGGCGGCCCTGGTGGTAGCCGCGGGCGCTCAGCTCGCCCACCGGCTTCCCCATCAGCACCACTTGGCTGCTGCGGTCGCCACCGGGCTTGAGCAGCACCGGATTCATCAGCGCGCTCGGCTCGACGCGCGCCGCGGCCGCCTGCATGGCCTGCGCCCGGCCTATCTCGGCGCCCTCGCGCGTCACATACGAATTGAGCGACATGTTCTGCGCCTTGAACGGCGCGACCTTGACGCCCTTGCGGACCAGCCAGCGGCAGATCCCGGCCGTCACCACGCTCTTGCCCGCGTCGGAGGTCGTCCCCGCGACCAGCAGGCCCCCACCCCGCTTACCCACCCGTGCTGCTCCTCTTGACGGTCCTGTTCACGAACACACTGCCCACTCGGCGCCCGGCGACAGCCACCGCGAGGGCCAGCAGCGACACCCGGCGCGAGAGCCGGACGGCCCGTTCGATGTCGGCGGTCTCCACCGGGCGGTTCTCCGCGCCCAGCACCGGCCGGTGCTCGACGCGCCCCGCATAGGCGAGGGTGCCGCCGAGGCGCACCCCGAGGGCCCCGGCGAACGAGGCCTCCACCGGGCCCGCGTTGGGGCTCGGGTGCCGGGACGCGTCGCGCCGGGCCACCCGCCAGGCGCCGCGCGGGTCGGGCCCGGCGAGGACGGCGAGCGCGGCGGTCAGCCGGGCGCCCGGCCAGCCGGCGACGTCGTCGAGCCGGGCCGAGGCCCAGCCGAAGCGGCGGTAACGCGGGGACTTGTGGCCGACCATGGCGTCCAGGGTGTTCACGGCACGGAAGCCCACCAGCCCGGGCACCCCGGCGAGGGCACCCCACACCAGGGCGCCGACGACCGCGTCGGAGGTGTTCTCGGCGACGGACTCCACGACCGCCCGCGCGATCTGCTGCTCGTCCAGGGCCTGCGGGTCGCGCCCGCACAGGTGCGGCAACCGCTCCCGGGCGGCGGCCAGATCGCCCGCCCCGAGCGCGGCGCCGACGGCCCGCGCCTCGCGGCCGAGCGACGTGCCGCCCAGAACGGCCCAGGTGGCGGCCGCGGTCAGGGCGACGCCGGCGGCGCGGTGGTGGCGGGAGCGGCGGGCGGTACGGGCGAGCAGCCCGGCACCGGCTGCGGCGCCGCCCGCGCAGAGCAGGGTGTGCAGGGCTCCGCGGCCGCGGTGGTCGCGCCACAGGCGCTGTTCGACGGCGTGCGCGGCACGGCCGAACGCGGCCACGGGATGGCCGCGTTGCGGGTCGCCGAGCAGGAGGTCACCGAGGCAGCCGAGCGCGAGTCCGAGGCTTTCGACGGGCACCGGTCAGACCGCCGTGGCGAGGTACCTGAGTCCGGGACGACGAGGTGGGCGGCAGCCGGGCATGGCGATGTGTCCTCACTCAGGGTCCGCGCCCTGGCTCGACGTGACCGGCGACCAGAGTTCCTGGCTCCCGGGCGCGCGCTGCGCGGCGCGCTCTCCGGTGACAGTGGCGGGACCGCGCCGGATTCGCACCGGCTTCCTCTGTGGCTGTCGCCGTTTGGCGTTGGGCAGTCCACCACGCCCGGGGAAGGGGCGTCAATTCGAACAAAAGGCGGGTGGACTGGTGTTACCGGTCCACCCGCCGTCTGCGGAGTCGGGGTGCTACTTCCCCACGATGAGGAAGATGCCGTATCCCACGGCCGCCGCGCACAGCGCGTAGCAGGCGTACGCGCCGGTGCGCGCGGCCGCCGTCGCGCGGGACGTCGTGCCGACGATGCCCAGGGTGAAGAAGCCCACCAGAGCCACCGTCACCACGAGGCTGACGCCGAAGACCTGGCCGAGAGCTGCCCAGTCGATGTGCATGGTGTGTCGTCCTTCAGCTCGCGGCAGCGGCCGGGGCGGCGGCGGGCCGCCCGGCGTCGGTGGTCGGGGAGATCGGCCCGGCCGGCGGCGGGGCGACGGCCTGGAGGGCGGCGGTGACCACACCGGCCGGCTCGGAGGCGGCGGGTGCCGCGGGGCCGACGTGCGGCACGGCGGCGGTCCCGTTCACGGTGTCGTGGGTGACCGGCTTGCGGCGCGAGGCCAGCCAGATGGCACCGCAGGCGGCCAGCGCCAGGACCGCGACCGCGGTGATGCCCCAGTCGCCCTGGTCCGCGAGGAACGCGGCACCGCCGGCGACGATGCCCGCCGCGGGCAGCGTCAGGCACCAGGCGGCGACCATGCGCCCGGCGGTCGACCAGCGCACCACACCGCCCTTGCGGCCGAGGCCCGCGCCCATGATCGAGCCGGAGCAGACCTGGGTGGTGGAGAGGGCGAAGCCGATGTGCGAGGAGGCGAGGATCACCGTCGCGGCGCCGGTCTGGGCGGCGAAGCCCTGGGCCGGCTTGATGTCGGTGAGGCCCTTGCCGAGCGTCTGGATGATGCGCCAGCCGCCCAGGTACGTACCGAGCGCGATGGCCACGCCCGCCGAGACGATGACCCACAGCGGCGGGTCGGAGTGCGGGGCGATGACGCCGCCGGTGACCAGCGCGAGGGTGATGACACCCATCGTCTTCTGGGCGTCGTTGGTGCCGTGGGCGAGGGAGACCAGCGCGGCCGAGGCGATCTGCCCGGCGCGGTAGCCCTTGGCGGTCTCCTGCTCGTCGCGGCCGCGCGCCAGGCGGTAGGTGAGCCGGGTCGCGGCCGTCGCCGCGACGCCCGCCACGATCGGTGCGGCGACCGCGGGGATGACGACCTTCATGACGACGGCGTCCGCGTGGACGCCGTGGGAGCCGACCGAGACCAGCGTGGCGCCGATCAGGCCGCCGAAGAGGGCGTGCGAGGAGCTGGAGGGCAGACCTGCCAGCCAGGTCAGGAGGTTCCAGACGATCGCGCCGACGAGGCCGGCGAATATGATCTCGGGCCTGACTCCGGCCTTCTCGTCGATGATGCCGCCGGAGATGGTCTTGGCGACCTCCACGGACAGGAATGCGCCGACGAGGTTCAGCACTGCCGACATCGCCACCGCCACCTTGGGCTTGAGCGCCCCGGTGGAGATGGTGGTGGCCATGGCGTTGGCCGTGTCGTGGAAACCGTTCGTAAAGTCGAACACCAAGGCCGTGACGATCACGATCCCGATGAGAAGCGTGATGTGTTCCATTCACCCAGGCAATCAGCTCGATGGTCAGTACGCGGCGACCGTAGGGATCCTGGGTGAACGGAAGGTGAACTGGACAGGGACGCGTGTCGGCCACAACCGGAGGGTGATGTCGATGACGAATCGCGAGAAGCACGCCCGCTCCACCCGGATACCCGCAGGAATCCCCGAGGCCTGGGCCGCCGTGGTGGCCGCGGCCCGCCGCACCGTTGCTGACGGACTGGTTGTGGGCACGTCCGGAAACGTCTCTGCACGGGCGGGAAATGTGGTGCTCGTCACGCCGACAGGCGTCCCTTACGACCGGCTTCGCCCCGAAGATGCCGTGGGCGTGGACCTCGACGGGCGACAGATCCTCGGCGAGCTGAGACCCACCAGCGAACTCCCCATGCACCTCGCCGTCTACCGCGCCACCGACGCCGCAGCGATAGTGCACACCCACGCCGTCCACGCCACGGCCGTCTCCACGCTCGTCGACGAACTGCCCCCGGTCCACTACATGGCGGGGGTCCTCGGCGGACCGCCGCGGGTTGCGCCCTACGCCCTCTACGGCAGCGAGGAACTCGCCCGCGGCGTACTGCAGGCGCTCGACGGCCGCACCGGCTGCCTGCTGCGCAACCACGGCACGCTCACCCACGGCGCCACGCTCGACCAGGCCTACGACCGCACCGCCCAGCTGGAGTGGATGTGCAGGGTCTGGCTCGCCGCCGCCTCCGTCCCCGGCCGCACCCCCGCGCTGCTGGACCCGGAACAGCTCGCCACCGCCGGTGTCCGGCTCGCCGGGTACGGACAGCCCGGCTGAGCGCGGCGCCCCGTAAGGGGCGCGGATCCGGCCCACTGGCCGCTTCGGTCGCCCCGGCCGACACTGGAAGGGATGCTCCTGCGCAGAGCGACGGCCGCGGCCGTCACGACCCTGATCGGTGCCGGAGCGGCCGCGGTGGCGGCCGGGCGGTACGCGGGTGACGCTGCCCTCAAGGTCTCCGCGGGCCCCCTGCCCGGCGAGCAGCACGTGGCCGTCCACACCGCCGACGCGGTGACGGTCACCCTCACCCGCACCCCCGCCACGCTCCGCCCCGGCACCTACGGGCTCGCCGGGCCGGGGCTGCACGCCGTCGTCGGCCCCGTCGTCGCCGACGTCTCGCACCCGCACGACTGCGTCGTACGGCACCTGGAGAGCGTCGCGGACGGCGCCCTGGAGCCCGGCGCCCGGGTCTGGCTCACCCCGCAGCTCTACACGGGCGGCCCGCAGGAGGCGCTCGGCATGCACCACACCGACCTGGACGTGGCGGGCGAGCTCGGGCCGCTGCCCGCCTGGTTCGTCCCCGGCGTCCGCGACACCTGGGTGATCGCCGCGCACGGCCTGGGCACGACCCGCGCGCACCCCCTGAACGTGCTGCCGTTCCTGCAGCGCCTGCGGTTCCCCGTGCTCTCCGTCTCCTACCGCGGCGACCCCGGAGCCCCGCGGCCACCGCACGGAATCGGCCACTTCGGCGCCGTCGAATGGCGGGATCTCGATGCCGCCGTCCGGCACGCCGTGCGCAGCGGCGCCCGGCGCACGGTGCTCTACGGCTGGTCGACCGGCGCCACCATGGCCCTGCTCACCGCCCTCGACTCCGCCGTGGGCGACCGCGTCAGCGGCCTCGTCCTCGACTCCCCGGTCCTGGACTGGCAGGCCGCCCTGCGCTCCCTGGCCCGGCACCGCGCCCGCGGCGCCCTGCTCGGCCTCGCCGTGCGCGCCGCCGAGGGCAGGACGGGCCTGACCGCCGACGGGCTCTTCGCCGCCGCCGACACCACCCGGCTCGCCGTTCCGGCGCTCGTCCTGCACGGCACCGACGACACCGTCGCACCCCTGCAGCACTCCCGCGAACTCGTCGCGCGCCGACCCGATCTGATGCACTTGCACACCGCCCGCGGGGCCGGGCACGCCGGGGCGTGGAACGCCGACCCGCAGGGCTGCGAGGAGGCCCTGCGGCGCTTCCTGACGCCCCTGATGTAGCTTCCGCGCGTGCGCCCGGAGCCTCCCGTCAGCAGGCGTGCGCGGCCGGATAGTTGATTCCGATTGGGTTTTCGGAGCGTGAACGGCAAGACTGCTCCTGTGACGTCCCGTACTCCGCGCGACTCCCGGCTCAGACTCGTTCCGCGACAGCCGATCGCCGCCGCCCGCCGGGCAGTGGCGAACCGAGGCTCCCGACCGGCGCCCCGCCCGCCCGCGGGCACACCGGCCCGGGCGGAACTCGCCCAGCAGGCCAGAGCCGGACTCACCGGCGCGGTCCGGCTGGCCCGCTGGGCCGCCGACGCGTGCCTGCGCGGCGCCTCGGTGGCGGGCCCCGGCGGACTCGCCGACGCCGCCGGACGGGCCGCGGACGCCCTGGGACTGACGGCCGGGCAGGTGCGCTCCGACTGGGACCGGGCCCGGCTCGCCGGGCTCCTGGAGCTGCACGGCGGCACCGCCCGCCCCGGCTGGCGGCTGACCGCCTGGGACCGCGACGACAGCGCCGTGCTGCGCGGCTGGGTCGCGCTCTTCGACGCCTGGTCCCTGGCCCACCCCGAGCCCGCCGGCACCGACCTCGCCGTGGCCGCCGAGGTCGTCGAGGCGGTGCCGCAGCTGCTGTCCGTCATGCACCTGTCGGCCGGCCCGGTCGCCGAGGCGATGCTGCTCGACCTGCTCCAGCAGCGCGTCGCCGAGATCCGCGCCGAGCGCTGCGAGATCCCCTACGACGGCGGCCGGCCCGTCCCCGCGGCCCCCGCCCCCGGCGGGCCCGACCCGCTGCCCGGCCTGCTCGGCTGGGCCCTGGAGGCCCTCGCCTCGGTCGGCGCGCTCGTCGTGCGCGACGGCGCCGCCGTGCTCACCCCGCTCGGCAACTGGGCGGTGTGGGTCAAGCTCGAACAGATCTGCGTGGCCGCCCAGAGCCCCGCGGGCAACATCGAGCTGGGCGCCGAGGCCATGCTGCGCGGCTGCGCCGACCTCACCCCCGGCCCGGCCCGCGCCGAGTACCGGGCCTGGCTCGCCGCCCGGCCGGTGCGCAGCGCGGTCGCCGAGCTCCTCGACGCGGCCCGCGGCGACGACGCCATGGTCCGGGGCCTGGCCTTCGAGGCCCTGCGCGCCGTCGGCGCCCCCGCGGAGAGCGCGGTGCGCACGGTGGCGGAGGAGCCGTGCCTGCGCCCGTACGCGCTGCTGTGGATCGCCGAGCACGAGGGCAGCGACCCCGAGGAGGCGGCCGGGGTGCTCACCCGCGAGGAGGCCACCTGGCTGTGGGTGGACACGGCGGCGGCCGTCGCCGACCACGGCGAGAGCCGCCTGCTGGTCCGGCACCTGGACTCGGCGGTGCAGGGGACCGTGCCGGGGCTTCTGGAGGAGGTCCGCGCCGTCGGGCATCCCCGCACCGTCCAGGTGCTGGTGGCCTTGGCTGCTGCGCACCCGGATCCTGCCTTGGCGAAGGCGGTGCGCCGGGCGGCGTTCCAGGTGCACCGGGGAGGGGCCTGAGGTTTTGCGCCCCCTCAGGGGCGCGGGGCTGCGCCCCTGACCTCCGGGGTGGTGCGTCGGCTGCGGGCCGGTGGGGGCTGATCGCGCAGTTCCCCGCGCCCCTTACGGGGCGCCTGGTCGCGTCCACGCGGCGAAGCCGCATATGTGAACAGCCCCGCGCCCCTTACGGGGCGCCCCGTCACCGGAACGTGTCGCACCGTCCCATGTCGCCCGTCGAGTACCCCGTCGTGAACCACTGCTGCCGCTGCGCAGCAGACCCGTGCGTCCAGCTCTCCGGAGTGACCCGCCCTTGGAACTTCTCCTGGATGCGGTCGTCCCCGACCGCCGCGGCCGCCGAAAGTCCGTCCTTGATGTCACTCTGCGTCAGCTGAGTGACAAGCGGCTTGCCGGTGGACTTCTCCGGTGTCGTCGTCGCGTGCTTCGCCCACACCCCGGCGTAGCAGTCGGCCTGCAGCTCGACCTTCACGGACGCGCTGTTGGCGCCCTTCTCGCCGCCCTGGGTGCGGGCCAGGGTGCCCTGCAGGTTCTGGATGTGGTGCCCGTACTCGTGCGCCACGACATAGGCCTGGGCGAAGGGGCCGCCGCTCGCCCCGAACTTGGTCTTGAGCTCGTCGAAGAAGCCCAGGTCCAGGTAGACCTTCCGGTCGCCGGGGCAGTAGAACGGGCCGACCGCCGAGGTCGCGGCCCCGCAGGCGGTCTGCACCTGGCCGGTGAAGAAGACCGTCGACGCCGGGGTGTAGGTCTTCCCCCGCCGCGCCAGCTCCTGGCTCCAGAAGGACTGGGCGCTGTTGACGACCGCGACGATCCGGCAGTCCTGCCGGGTGTTGGCGTCCTTGCCCGTGCGGCAGTGCTGCGCGACCTGCGCGTCCGTACTGGACGTCGCCGTCGGGGACTGGCCCCCCGAGGACAGCCCCAGCTCCTGCGGGCCGATGCCGAAGAACAGCCCCAGCACCAGGGCCAGCAGGCCCACGATCCCGCCGCCGATGGTGACCCCGCCGCCGGGGATACCGCCGCCCCGCCGGTCCTGCACCTGGGAGGTGTCCAGCTCCGCGTCGTCGTCGAACTGCATGCCCCGCCGCCTTCCGTACCCGGTCCGTCACCCCGAGTATCCGCGAAGCGGCGGTCGGCGGCCCGGAAATCGACTTGCCCGTCCCCGCTAGACTTCTCCCTATGGCATATCTCCCTGTGCATTAGACGGCGTCGCTCGACCGCAGTCCGTCCCGTCCGCCGTCCGACCTGCCCAGGAGCAGTCCTTCCGTGATCACCGCCTCCGGTATCGAGCTGCGCGCCGGCGCGCGCATCCTCATCGAGTCCGCCTCGTTCCGCATCGCCAAGGGCGACCGCATCGGCCTCGTCGGCCGCAACGGCGCCGGCAAGACCACCCTCACCAAGTGCCTCGCGGGTGAGGGCATCCCGGCGTCCGGCACCATCACCCGCTCCGGAGAGGTCGGCTACCTCCCGCAGGACCCCCGCACCGGCGACCTCGAGGTGCTGGCCCGCGACCGCATCCTCTCCGCCCGCGGCCTCGACGCCGTGCTGCGCAAGATGCGGGAGAACGAGGACCGGATGGCGAACGGCAAGGGCGCCACCCGCGAGAAGGCGATGAAGAAGTACGAGCGCCTGGAGACGGAGTTCCTCACCAAGGGCGGGTACGCCGCCGAGTCCGAGGCCTCCACCATCGCCGCCGCGCTCAGCCTGCCCGACCGGGTGCTCGGCCAGCCGCTGCACACCCTCTCCGGCGGTCAGCGCCGCCGCGTCGAGCTGGCCCGGATCCTGTTCTCCGACGCCGACACCCTGCTGCTCGACGAGCCCACGAACCACCTCGACGCCGACTCGATCGCCTGGCTGCGGGACTACCTCAAGACCTACCGCGGCGGCTTCGTCGTCATCTCCCACGACGTCGACCTCGTCGAGACCGTCGTCAACAAGGTCTTCTACCTCGACGCCAACCGCTCGGTCATCGACGTCTACAACATGGGCTGGAAGCTCTACCAGCAGCAGCGCGAGGCCGACGAGAAGCGCCGCAAGCGCGAGCGGCAGAACGCGGAGAAGAAGGCTGCCGCCCTCAACTCCCAGGCCGACAAGATGCGGGCCAAGGCCACCAAGACCGTCGCCGCGCAGAACATGGCCCGCCGTGCCGAGAAGCTGCTCTCGGGTCTGGAGGCGGTGCGCGTCTCCGACAAGGTCGCCAAGCTGCGCTTCCCCGACCCCGCGCCCTGCGGCAAGACGCCGCTGACGGCGGAGGGCCTGTCGAAGTCGTACGGCTCGCTGGAGATCTTCACCGACGTCGACCTGGCCATCGACAAGGGCTCCCGCGTCGTCATCCTCGGCCTCAACGGCGCCGGCAAGACGACCCTGCTGCGCCTGCTCGGGGGCGTCGAGAAGGCCGACACCGGCGCGGTCGTCGAGGGCCACGGCCTCAAGCTGGGCTACTACGCCCAGGAGCACGAGACGCTCGACCCGGACCGCACGGTCCTGGAGAACATGCGGTCCTCCGCGCCCGATCTCGACCTGGTCGAGGTGCGCAAGGTGCTGGGCTCGTTCCTGTTCTCCGGCGACGACGTGGACAAGCCCGCGGGCGTCCTCTCCGGCGGCGAGAAGACCCGTCTCGCCCTGGCCACCCTGGTGGTCTCCTCGGCGAACGTGCTGCTGCTCGACGAGCCCACCAACAACCTCGACCCCGCCAGCCGCGAGGAGATCCTCGGCGCCCTGCGTACCTACAAGGGCGCGGTCGTGCTGGTCACCCACGACGAGGGCGCCGTCGACGCCCTCCAGCCGGAGCGCATCATTCTCCTGCCGGACGGCGTCGAGGACCTCTGGGGCCCCGACTACGCCGACCTGGTCGCCCTGGCCTGACGCGGGGCCCCGCCGGCCGTGATCGGGGCCGTCCCGATCATTCGGCCGATGCGTGATCCATCATCTGAGTGATGACGACTCGTACAGGGGTGTCGCGGTGCGCTCCGGCGCACGCGCCGCCCCGGCTGCCGGACCCCCGCCCCGGGAGTGCTTCCAGTGCCCCCTCTGACCTGCCTCTTCACTCCGCCACCCGGACGGCCGTACGAGCGGATCCGGACGGAATCGCCTGCTCCGGGCCCTGGTGCGGCCGGAAAACACGGGATCCGTTTCCCACGGAGTTCCCATGGACCTTGCCGAATGGGTGGCCAGGACGCCGCCTAGGGGTGATCATGAGAGACAAGAGGCGCATCTCCCCCTGAGGAGGCACGGGTGGCCGAGACTTTGAAGAAGGGCAGCCGGGTGACCGGCGCCGCGCGCGAAAAGCTCGCGGCAGACCTGAAGAAGAAGTACGACGCTGGTGCGAGCATCAGGGCGCTGGCCGAAGAGACCGGTCGCTCCTACGGCTTCGTGCACCGGATGCTCAGCGAGTCCGGCGTGGTCCTGCGCGGCCGCGGCGGAGCGACGCGCGGCAAGAAGGCCGCCTCGGTCTGACGTCGCGCGACAAGTCAGTTGTGGGCAGCCCACCCGGTCGGCCGACCCGTCGACCGGGTGGTTACTGTGCAGTACGTCTTCCATGCGACTGCGGCCACTCGGAGGCCCCCATGACTGCCCGCAAGACTCTGCTCGACCAGGACGGCGTCCGGCTCACCGTCGACGACACCGGTGCCGTTGCCACGGTCACGCTCGACCGTCCCGCCAAGCGCAATGCCCAGTCGCCCGCCCTGTGGCGGGCCCTGACCGCGGCGGGCCGGCAGCTGCCCGGCAGCGTGCGCGTCGTGCTGCTCCGCGGCGAGGGCAAGTCCTTCTCCGCGGGGCTCGACCGGCAGGCGTTCACGCCCGAGGGCTTCGACGGCGAGCCGTCCTTCCTGGACCTCGCGCGCGGCACCGACGAGGCGCTCGACACCGAAATCGCCTCCTACCAGGAGGCGTTCACCTGGTGGCGGCGCACCGACCTCGTCTCCATAGCCGCCGTGCAGGGCCATGCGATCGGTGCGGGCTTCCAGCTCGCCCTCGCCTGCGACCTGCGAGTCTGCGCGGACGACGTGCAGTTCGCCATGCGCGAGACCAGCCTGGGGCTGGTCCCCGACCTGGGCGGCACGCAGCCGCTCGTCGAACTGGTCGGCTACGCCCGGGCGCTGGAGATCTGCGCCACGGGCCGCTTCGTCCACGCGGAGGAGGCGGAGCGGACCGGCCTGGCCAATCTCGTCGTGCCGGGCACGGAACTCGACGCCGCCGCGGCCGACTTGGCGGCCGCGCTGCTGGCCGCGCCGCGGGATGCGGTCATCGAGACCAAGGCCCTGCTGCGCGGGGCGGCTGGTCGTACGTACGACCAGCAGCGTGCAGCCGAACGAGCCGCTCAGGCGCGGCGCCTGAGGGATCTGGCGGGGTTGGGGGAGTAGCCGCGCGCCATGGCGCCCCGTAAGGGGCGCGGGGAACTGCGCGAGCAACCACGGCGCGCCCGCAGATGACACCCGTCCCCGGGGCAGTGCGTCGGCCGCAGGCCATCGGTGGCTGGTCGCGCAGTTCCCTGCGCCCCCTACGGGGCGCAGATCCGCCGGACACGTCCTAGGGTGGCAGCTGGACGTCCCCCGGACGAGAGGCGGTCGACGATGGCCGACACCCCGAACAAGCCGCAGCCGCCGCCCGCCGAACGCGGCCGGACCACCATTGCGGACGGCGTCGTCGAGAAGATCGCCGGGCTCGCCGCCCGGGACGTGCTCGGGGTGCACGCCATGGGCAGCGGGCTGTCCCGCACCTTCGGTGCGGTGCGGGACCGGGTGCCCGGGAGCAGCCGGTCCCTCACCCGGGGGGTGAAGGCGGAGGTCGGCGAGGTCCAGACCGCGCTGGATCTGGAGATCGTCGTCGATTACGGGGTCGCCATCGCGGATGTGGCCCGCGCCGTGCGGGAAAACGTCATTGCGGCGGTGGAGCGGATGACGGGCCTGGAGGTCGTCGAGGTCAACATCGCCGTGACGGACGTCAAGCTGCCGGACGAGGGCCCGGACGAGGAAGAGCCGGAGCCCAGGATCCAGTAGGGAGCGCACGATGAGCATGGCCGTGGCAGGCCTGATCGCCGGCATGGCGCTCGGATTCGCCGGATACTTCGGCGGTTTCGGGGCCTTTCTGCTGGTGGCGGCCCTGGGCGCCGTCGGCTTCGTGGCGGGCCGGCTCCTGGACGGCGACCTGGAGCCGGGCGACCTCTTCCGTACCCGGAACCGCGGCGGGCGGCGGCGGTAGGGATGCGGGACGGGCAGCCGGTGGCACCCGGCGAGCGCGGTGCGACGCGCATCGCCGACGGTGTCGTCGCGAAGATCGCCGCACAGGCGGCCCGCGAGGCCGTCGACGGCACGCTCCCGCACGCCACGGTGACGGTGCACGGGCGGACGGCCCGCGTCCGGGTGGCCGTCGAGCTGGAGTACCCGACGGACATCGGCGCCCGCTGCCGTGCCGTCCGGTCCCGGATCGCCGAGCGGGTCGCGGAGCTGGCCGGTCTGGAGGTCCCGGAGGTGGCGGTCACCGTGGAGCGGCTGCGCTCGCCGCACCTGGACGAGGGCCGGGAGCGGGTGCGATGACTCCCCCAGCTACCTCCCCCAGCTACCGCTGGGGGTGCCCCCAGAGGTACCCCCACCGCGCCCGGCGCTTCCGGTCCGTCCGCCGGGTGCCCGCCGCCCTCGTCGCGGCCGTCGTGCTGGGCGCCTCGGGAATCCTGCTCCACGACGTCGTCGCCGTCCGCACGTCCCGCCCCGCGATGCCCTGGCGCCGCCGGCTCGCGCACGAGCTGGCCACTCGCCCCCTCGACGGCGCCTGGGCGACCTGGTGCGCGGCCGCCGCCGTTCTGGCGGGCTGCTGGCTGATCGCCCTGGCCGTCACGCCCGGGCTGCGCGGGCTGCTGCCCCTGCGCCGCGACACCCCGGACGTGCGGGCCGGGCTGGACCGCACGGCCGCCGAACTGGTGCTGCGTGACCGGGTGATGGCGGTCTCCGGGGTGCAGTGGGCACGGGTCGACGTCGGCCGCCGCAGGGTCCGGGCCCGTGCCCGCGCGCACTTCCGGGACCTGGACGAGGTCCGCGTGGACGTGGACGCCGTACTGGCCGACGGCGTGCGGGAGTTGGGCCTGGCCCGGCAGCCCGCACTGACGGTGCGGGTGGTGAGGGCCCGGTGCTGAGCGCCGTCAACCGGGCGCTGGTCGGGCTGGCCGGCCTCGTGCTGCTGGCACTCGGCACCGCAGTCCTGGCCGGCCGCCCCCACGGTGTGCTGCTGAGCACCGCCGACCGCCACAAGTGGCGTGCCCACGGCTGGTGGTGGCCGACGGTCATCGCCGTGCTGTCCGTGCTCGTCCTGCTCGCGCTGTGGTGGCTGCTCGCACAGCTGCACCGGCGCCGGCTGCGCGAGGTGGTCGTGGACTGCGGCGACGGCGGGACGGCAGTGGTGCGGGGACGGGCGCTGGAGGCGGTGCTGGAGGCCGAGGCGGGGGCCCTGGACGGAGTGGACCGGGCCCGGGTGACCCTCACCGGCCACCGCACCGCCCCCGAGGCCAGGATCACCCTGATCCTCGCCCCGCACGCCACACCCGTCACGGCCCTGCAGCGGCTGCACCAGGAGGTGCTGGCCCCGGCCCGCACATCCACCGGCCTGCCCCGCTTCCCGGCGGAGATCAGACTCCGCGCGGTACGCCACCGCGCGGAGCGGGTGGAGTAGCGCACCCCTGTCTCAAATGCCGTGCCGCGCCCCGCCATCAACAGGCAGCATCACACCGGTGATGTACGACGCCGCAGGCGACAGCAGAAAAGCCGCCGTCCTGCCGAACTCCTCCGGCGTGCCGTACCGCCCCAGCGGAATCCGCGCCGTGTGCCGGGCCCGGGCGGCCTCCGAGTCCCCGGACAGCGCGTCGAGTTCGCGCACCCGGTCCGTCTCGATCCGCGCCGGCAGCAGCCCGACCACGCGGATGCCGCGCGGCCCCAGCTCCGCGGAGAGGGACTTGGCGAAGCCGGCGAGGCCGGGCCGCAGCCCGTTGGAGATCGTCAGCCCGGGGATCGGCTCGTACACCGACGAGGACAGCACGAAGCCGATCACCCCGCCCTCGGTCAGCGCCTCCGCCGCCGTCCGCGCCAGCCGCACCGCGCCGAGGAAGACCGATTCGAAGGCCGCCCGCCACTGGTCGTCGTCGTTGCCGTCCGCCGAACCGGGCGGTGGGCCGCCCACGCTGATGAGGACGCCGTCGAGGCGGCCGAAGCGTTCGCGGGCGGTGGCGACGAGCCGCTCCGCCGCCGCGGGGTCGGCGTTGTCGGCGGCGACGCCGACCGCGTCCGTGCCCAGCGAGGCGGCCGCCCGCGCCGCGGCGTCGCCGTCCCGGCCGGAGACGACCAGCCGGGCACCGTCGGCGGCGAGCTCACGGGCGGCGGCGAACCCCAGCCCGCGGCTTGCGCCGCTCAGCACGTACACCTTGTCCTTGAGTCCGAGATCCATGGACGTCAGTCTGCCGTGCGCTGCCGGGTCGGCAGCAGAGCCGTGCCTACGAGGCGCTCGCCGCGGCAGCCGTCTCCGGGACGGCTGCCGCCGCCAGGCGGTCGCGGCGTTCCCTGCGGACCAGGATGAACCAGCCGACGGGGACGCCTCCGGCGAACAGCCACCACTGGATGGCGTACGCCAGGTGCGGGCCGATGTCGCTGTGGTCGGGGGCGGCCACGGGCTTGGGCCCGTCCTTGGGGGCCGGGTCGACGAGCTCGATATAGCCGGCCAGCACCGGGCGGTTCATGGCCTTGGACCGCTGCTCGCTGTTGATCAGCATCACCTGGCGGGGCGGCAGGCCCGCGGTGTCCTTGATGCCGCTGGCGGCCGTCGTCTCGTCCTGCTTGAGCCGGCCGGTGACGGTGATCTTGCCGGAGGCGGCGGCGGGGACGTCCGGGAAGCGCATCGGATCGTCGCCGGCCGGGACCCAGCCGCGGTTGACGAGGACGGCCCGGCCGTCCTCCAGCAGCAGCGGGGTGAGGACGAAGTAGCCCTGGTGGCCGTTGTCGTCGGTCCGGCGCCGGACCACGACCTCGTCCTTGGCGTCGTACGTACCGCTCGCGGTGACCTGGCGCCACACGTCGGAGCCGGCCACCTCACGGCCGGGGGCCGTGAGCCCGGTCACGGGCACGGGGTCGGCGGCCAGGCTGCGGGCGATCTGGTTGTTCTGCGCGACCTTGTGCTCGTGACGGTGGAGCTGCCAGAAACCCAGCCGCACCATCACCGGGACGAGGACGATCCCCACGAGGGTGAGGATCACCCACTGCCGGGACAACAGGAAGCGGTACACGCCTTCGACGGTACCCGGTGGCTAGGCCCTGCTCTGCGCCGGGGTCACGTGCAGCAGCAGCTGCATGAAGGCGGCCTCGTCGACGACCGGGGTGCCGAAGGAGCTGGCCTTGGCCGTCTTGGAGGTGGGGGAGCCGGGATCGTTGGTGACCAGCAGGCTGGTGAGCCGGGAGACGCTGGTGGCCACGTGCAGCCCGGCCTCCACGGCCCGGTCCTCCAGCAGCTCGCGGTCGACGGAGGTGTCGCCGGAGAACGCCACCCGCATGCCCTGAATGAGCTGTTCACCCGGTTTGTAACGCCCCGGGTTCGGATACGGGCAGGCCGGGCGCTTACGGCTGGGCCGCCAGGTCTGCGGCCGGTACCCGTAGGAGGAGGACGGCTGATATCCGATGGTCGCCGACCGCGTGCCCGCCGCCGGGCCGTCCGACCACTCCGTCAGCGGCTGGCAGGCCAGCAGCGGCAGCCGCACCCCCGCCTCGGCCGCCAGGTGCAGGCTGGGCCGGAACGCCTCGGCGAGCACCCGGGCGTCGTCGAGCGCATGGTGGGCGCGCTGCTGCACGACGCCGTAGTGCGCGGCGAGCGACTCCAGCTTGTGGTTGGGCAGCGGCAGTCGCAGCTCCTTGGAGAGCGCGATCGTGCACAACCGCTGCCGCACGGGGACCTCCGCCTGGGCACGGGCGTACTCGCGGGAGATCATCGACCAGTCGAAGGCGGCGTTGTGCGCGACGAGGACCCGCCCGGCCAGCCGCTCGGCGAAGGGCTCCGCGATGTCCTTGAACAGCGGTGCGTCCGCGAGGACTTCGGAAGTGAGCCCGTGGATCCACACCGGGCCGGGATCGCGCTGCGGGTTGACCAGCGTGTACCACTGGTCCTCGACCTCGCCCCGGGCGTCCAGCTGGTAGACGGCAGCCGACACTATCCGGTCGTCGCGGGCGAGCCCCGTGGTCTCCACGTCGACGACCGCGTATCCCTGCGGATAGGCGGCCGGCCACGGGCTGGGCGGTGCGGCGGCGGATCGGTCTTCGAGCATGGTCACAGAGGATACGGGCCCGCACTGACAACGAGGGATCCGGTCGTCAGGGGAGACATGATCCGGCCACCCGTAAGTGGGACGTGCCCCGACAGGGGCGCGGGGAACTGCGCGACCAGCCACACATGACCCGCAGTCGAAGAGCTCACCCCTTACGGGGCCCGCAACAGCCCGTCCACCAGCGCCCGCACCGCCACCTCGAACACCCGCTCCGCATCCGGCTGCCGGGCCAGGGCCCGCTCAAGGGCCCGGTCGAGGGGCTGCTCCAGGACCCGTTCCTCGCCCGAGCCGGGAACGGGCTCCGGCGCCCGGGCCCGGCTCCGCTCCACCAGTACGTGCCCCACCACCTGGAACTGCACGGCCTGCACCGCCTCCGCCGCCCGCGCCCCGCGCAACCCGGCTGCGTGCACCTCGTGCACCAGCGCCCGCCGGGCGGGCAGGAACATCCGCTCCGACAGTCCGCGTTCGTGCACCATCGCGATCAGGTGCGGCCGGGCGAGCAGCTCCCGGCGCAGCGCCCGTGCGATGGAGACGATGCGTGTCCGCGGGGTCCGCCCGGCCGGCCGGATCGCGGCGAACTCGTGCAGTGTCCGCTCGACGAGGGCGTCCACGAGCGCCTCGCGCCCGCCGACGTGCCAGTAGATCGACGTGACGGCCGTGCCCAGCTCGGCGGCCAGGGCGCGCATCGTCAGCGCCCGCGGGCCGCGCTCCCGCACCAGCCGCGCCGCGGTCCCCAGCACCTGCTCGCGGGTGAGCCTCTCCGCCATGCGCCCCCCCAACTCCCCTGTGTGCACGGGTCTTTACCCGGCGCCGCCCGCGCTGTAACCCTGTTACAGAGCTGCTTACAGAGCTGCTTGCAGAACCGCTTGCAGACCTGCTGCTCCGACCGAGAGGTGGTACGGCATGGCACGCATCCGCTACGGCCCCCGCGGCGCCGCGGAGATCACGGCGGCCCGCGAGGCGGCGGCCCGGCTGCCCGACATCTGGTCCACGGGGGTCACCGCCCTGTGGGAGACCGACCCGGACGCCGTCGCGGCCGTCCTGCCGCCCCCGCTCGAACCGCCGGCCCGCCCGCTCGTCCGGGCCTCCGTCAGCACCGTCGCCCTGCGCGGCTACCCCCTGGGCGCCGGCTCGGTGGCGATCGCCGCACGGCACGACGGGCGCGACGGCTGGTACCCGCTGGTGATGCCGATGACGCACGAGCGCGCCCTGACCGGCGGACGCGAGGTGTTCGGCGAGCCGAAGAAGCTGGGCGAGGTCGTGATCGAGCGCGAGGGCGCGGCGCTCCGCGCCCGTCTCTCCCGGCACGGCATCGACTTCCTCGACGTGCGCGGCACGGTCTCCGGCGCCCTGCCGCTCCCGCCGGAGAGCGAGCGGCTGGACTTCTACTTCAAGTTCCTGCCGGGCGTGGACGGCACCGGCTTCGACGCCGCCCCCGTCCTGGTGCACTGCACCCGCACGGAGCGGGTGCGCAGGCTGGAGGCGGTCACCGGCGAGGTGGTGCTGCGCGAGTCGGCGTACGACCCGGTCGCCGACCTGCCCGTGCTGCGCCCGGCGGAGATCACGTTCGGGGAGCGGGCCACCACCCAGCACGGCCGCGTCGTCGCCCGGGTCCCCGCGGAGGCCCTGCTGCCGTACATCCACCAGCGTTACGACGACGCGCACCAGATCCTCGACGGCCCCCCGGAAGGCAGCGTGTGATGGACCGCGACGGCGACCGCGACCCGTACCTGATCGTCTCCTCCGACTGCCACGCCGGACTCCCCACCGAGGAGTACCGCCCGTACCTGGAACGGCGCTTCCACCGCGCCTTCGACGACTTCCTCGCCCAGCGCACCGCGCGCCGGGAGGAGATGACGCGCCTGGGCGTGCGCAACGAGACCTTCGCCGCCCGGTGGTTCGAGGAGCACGAGGAGGGGCTGCGCGGCGGCTGGGACGCGGCGCAGCGGATCAAGGAGCTCGACGGCGACGGGGTCGCGGCCGAGGTCGTCTTCCCCGACGCGGACGCCGTGGACAGCCGCACCGCCGCGCCCTTCGGCGTCGGCCTCGGCCTGTCCGGCGACCACGACCCCGAGCTGGGCACGGCGGGCGCCCGCGCCCACAACCGCTGGCTCGCCGAGTTCTGCTCCGCGCACCCCGAACGGCACTGCGGCGTCGCCCTGCTGCCGGTCACCGCCCCCGTGGAACGCGTCGTCGAGGAGATCGGCCGGGCCAAGGAGTCCGGGCTGGGCGCGCTGATGATCCCGGCGATGTGGGGGGAGGGGAGGCCGTACCACGACCGCGGCTACGACCCCGTCTGGGCGGCGGCCGCCGCGGCCGGGATGCCCGTGCTCACCCACTCCGGGGCCACCCCCCGCCACGAGTACGGCGACCACCTCGGCATCTACGTCACCGAGGTGACCTGGTGGCCCGCGCGCCCGCTGTGGTTCCTGCTGTGGTCCGGCGTCTTCGAGCGCCACCCGCACCTGCGCTTCGGCATCGCCGAGTCCGGCTGCTGGTGGCTGCCCAACCTGCTGTGGTTCATGGACCGCCTCTACCTCGGCGCCCACGGCGGCAAGAAGCTCTCGCCCTTCGCCGGGCTGACCCGCCCGCCCCACGAGTACCTCGACCGCAACGTCTTCGTCTGCGCCACCAACACCAAGCGCCGCGAACTCGCCCAGCGCTACGAGATCGGCGTCGGTAACATCCTGTGGGGCTCCGACTTCCCCCACCCCGAGGGCACCTGGCCCGACACCCGCGCCTGGCTGCGCACCACCTTCCACGACATCCCCGTCGCCGAGACCCGCAGGATGCTCGGCCTGTCCGCCGCCGGGGCGTTCGGCTTCGACGTCCGCGCCCTCGCCCCGCTCGCCGCCCGCATCGGCCCCACCCCGGACGACCTGGGCCAGCCCGCCGACCAGCGGGCCGTCGAGGCCTCCTGGGCCCGGTCCCGGGAGACCGGCCGGCACTGGCTGACCGGCGAGGACTTCCCGCGCACCGGGGTGAACGATGCCTGACCGCCACACCGTCGTATCCGCCGACTGCCACGCCGGCGCCGATCTCCTCGACTACCGGCCCTACTTGGAGCGCCGGTACCACGAGGCCTTCGACGCCTGGGCGGCCACATACGTCAACCCGCACGAGGACCTGCTCGCCGAGGCCGCCGAACGCAACTGGAACTCCGACCTCCGGCTCGCCGAGCTGGAGGCCGACGGCATCGTCGCCGAAGTCGTCTTCCCCAACACCATCCCGCCCTTCTTCCCCAGCGCCTCCCTCGTCGCCCCCGCTCCCACCCGCGAGGACTACGAGCTCCGCTGGGCCGGCCTGCGCGCCCACAACCGCTGGCTCGCCGACTTCTGCGCCGCGGCCCCCGGCCGCCGCGCGGGCGTCGCACAGATCCTCCTGAACGACGTGGACGAGGCCGTGCGCGAAGTGCGCCGCACCAAGGAGGCCGGACTCACCGGCGGCGTCCTGCTGCCCGGCACCCCGCCCGGCTCGGGCCTGCCCGAACTCCACTCCGCCTGCTACGACCCGCTCTGGGCCGTCTGCGCCGGACTCGGCGTCCCCGTCAACCACCACGCCGGCTCCGCCTCGCCGCCGCTCGGCGACGACCCGGCGGCCCGCGCGGTGTTCATGGTGGAGACCACCTGGTTCTCCCACCGCGCCCTGTGGCACCTGATCCTCGGCGGCGCCTTCGACCGCCACCCCGACCTGCGGCTCGTCCTCACCGAACAGGGCACGGCCTGGATCCCCGGCGTCCTGGACACCCTCGACTACTACTACGCCCGCCTGGTCCCCGGAGGCCGTCGCACGAACACCGCCGAGTCCAAGTTCGGCGCCGGGCTGGCCACTTCGGTGCGCCGCCGCCCGAGCGCGTACTGGCACGCCAACTGCGCGGCGGGCGCCAGCTTCATGCGCCCGCACGAGGTGCCGCTGCGCCACCGCATCGGCATCGACAAGATCATGTGGGGCAGCGACTACCCGCACGACGAGGGCACCCACCCCTACTCCCGCGAGGCCCTGCGCCTGGCCTACGCGGGCCTGCCCGCCGAGGAGACCGCCGCCATGCTCGGCGGCAACGCCGCCCGTGTGTACGGCTTCGACCTCGCCTTCCTCGCCACGATCGCCGCCCGCGTGGGCCCCGAGGCGGCGGAGACCGCCGAGCCCCTGGAGGCCGTACCGCCGGGCGCCACCAGCCCCGTCTTCGTCCGCGACGCACCGGTGCGGGCGTGGTGACTCTCCGGTGACCTTGGAACCCCAGGTAACCTCGTTCGGTACCCGACGGTAACAACCCCTAGCCGCGGCCCGGTTGCCGCGTTTATGGTGCCGCCATGCCGCACCTTCCGGATGTCGTGTTGTGGTCCGTACCGGCCTTCGCCGTGCTCACCGTGCTGGAGCTGGTGAGCCACCGGCTGCACCCCGACGAGGAATCCGAGGGGTACGAGACCCGGGACGCGGCGACCAGCATCGGCATGGGGCTGGGCAGCCTGGTCTTCGACGCACTGTGGAAGATTCCGATCGTGGCGATCTACGCCGCGCTCTACGAACTCACGCCCCTGCGCGTGCCCGTGCTGTGGTGGACGCTGCCGCTGATGCTGCTCGCCCAGGACTTCTTCTACTACTGGTCCCACCGCGGCCACCACGTCGTCAGGATCCTGTGGGCCTGCCACGTGGTGCACCACTCCAGCCGCAAGTTCAACTTCACCACCGCGCTGCGCCAGCCGTGGACCACATGGACCGTCTGGCCGTTCTACGTCCCGATGATCCTGGCCGGCGTACACCCGGCGGCGGTGGCCTTCTGCTCGGGGACGAACCTCGTCTACCAGTTCTGGGTGCACACCGAACGCGTCCACCGGCTGCCCCGGCCGCTGGAGTACGTCCTCAACACCCCCTCCCACCACCGGGTGCACCACGCCTCGCAAGGCGGTTACCTGGACCGCAACTTCGGCGGCATCCTGATCGTCTGGGACCGGATGTTCGGCTCGTTCGTCCCGGAGGGCGAACGCCCGGTCTACGGGCTGACGAAGAACATCGACACCTTCAACCCGCTGCGCGTGGCCACCCACGAGTACGCGGCCATCGCCCGCGACATCCGTGCCGCGCACAACTGGCGGGAACGGGCCGGGCGGGTCTTCCGCGGGCCGGGGTGGCAGCCGGGCCCCGCGGCCGCGAAACCGGCACGCCGGCGCAGGGCCCCGGAGCGGGTCGCATGAGAGCCCTCCACAGCCTGCGGCCGGCGTTCGCCGCAGCCGCCGGCGTCCACCTCGGTGCACTGCTGACCGGCCGGACACGCATCGAACGGGCCACCAAACCGGTGCTGATGCCGCTGCTCGCCGAGTACGTGCTGCTGCGCGGCGGCCCCCGTCCGCTCGCGCTGGCGCTGCTCTTCGGGTGCGCGGGGGACACGCTGCTGCAGACCGGCGGGGACGTGCCGTTCCTGCTGGGCATGGGCTCGTTCGCGGCCGGACACCTGTGCTACCTGGCCCTGTTCGCGAAGCACGGCAGGCCGGGCCGCCGCCTGACCGCCGCCTACGGCACGGCCTGGGCGGGCACGCTGGCCCTGCTGTGGCCGGGCCTGGATGCCGAACTGCGCGTCCCGGTGGCGCTGTACAGCCTGCTGCTGACGACGATGGCACTGGGCGCGACACGCGCCGGGACGCGGCCGGCAGTGGGCGGCGCGCTGTTCCTCCTGTCGGACACGTTCATTGCGAGCCGCCCGCAACAGCAGTTCTGGATCATGCTCACATATCTGGCGGCCCAATACCTGCTGACGGAGGGCTTGTTGCAGGCTGCGGAAACCCGCGCCCCGTAACCCGCGCCCCGTAAGGGGCGCGGGGAACTGCGCGACAAGCCACAACGAACCCGCAGCCGAAGAAACCGCTCAGTCGTCGTCGGAGTCCTGCACAGCAGCCAACGCATCGACGATGCCGTACCCGTAGAAGCTGTTGACGTGCTGCGTACCAGTACAAGCGGCGTCCGCCGGTGCAACCGGGCACCCCGGATTGCTCGCCTGCGCCCGCAAGAGCCACCGCAGCTCCTGCGGACTGGCGTCGGGGTGCGCACTCTTCAACAGCGCCGCCACACCGGCCACATGCGGACTCGCCATCGACGTGCCCTGCAGATAGCCGTAGTCGCCGCCGGGCAGCGTGGAGAGGATGCGGCCGTCCTTGGCGGGCAGGTCGGGGACCTGACGGTTGTCGCCGCCGGGGGCGGCCACGTCGATGCGGCCGAGGCCGTAGTTGGAGTAGAACGACTTCAGCGACTTCACGCCGGTCGCGGAGACGGACACCACACCGGGCAGTTCCGCAGGGATGTCCAGGCACTTGGCCGGGTCGATCGTGCGGTTCTTCGGCGTGGTGTCGTTGGGGCTGGAGGTGTCGGAAAGCTGCTTGGCCGCCAGGTCCGTGCTCGCGTTGCCGGCCGCGGCGATGTTGAGCGTGCCCCTGCGCTGGGCGTACGAGGCCGCCCGGCCGACCGCGTCGGCTATCGCCTTCTGGTCGGGGTCGTCGGAGCAGTTGAACAGCCAGGGGTCGACGTAGTAGCTGTTGTTCGTCACGGCTATGTGGTGGTCGGCGGCGAAGACGAACGCGCAGACGACGCTCTCGGCGTAGAAGAAGGCGCCCTTCGCGGTCGAGACCTTGATGGCCGAGACCTTCGCCTCGGGGGCCACCCCGGCGATGCCGGTGCCGTTGCGGGCGGCCGCGATCGTGCCGGCCACGTGCGTGCCGTGGTAGTCCTGCGCGGGGTCGAAGGGGCGCCAGGCGCCGGGGCTGGTGTCGGCCTTGCCGGTGACGCAGCTCGCGGACTGGCTGCGGGAGAAGTTCGGGGCGAGGTCCGGGTGGGTGTCGTCCACACCGGTGTCGATGACACCGACCGTGACGTCCCTGCTGCCCGGGTTCACCTTCGCGGCCTGGTCGGCCTTGATGGCGCGGAGGTCCCACTGCAGGCCCTCCAGCGGCTCCTGGCCGGGCTCGGCCGAGCGGGCGGCGGCCAGTGCGGCGGGACCGGACAGCTTGAGCTTCTCGGGCTTGCCGACGTCCGTGGTGGCCGCGGGCGTGATCGGGGCGGTGCGGGTGGCGCCCGCCGACTGCACCCCGGGCACCGCGCGCAGGGCTGCACCGAAGCCCGGGTTCGCGGAGTGGGCGACCACGACGCCTATCTGCTCGTAGGCGACCACGACGGTGCCGCGCTCCTGGGTGATCGCCTTCTTCACCCGGGCGAGCGTGCCCCGCTCGCGGTCGGTGTTGACCACGTACGACAGCAGCGGGCCGTCCTCCGCGGCTGCTGCCTTCGCCGCGCCGGGGCCCTGCGGTGCGGCCGAGGCGGCGGCGGGCAGCAGGCCGAGGGAGGCGGTGAGCGCAAGTCCGACGGGCACGGCCAGCAGGGCGTGCCGACGTCTGGAACGCAGACGATCCATGGGGTCTCCACATCATCCGGAAAACGCACGGGCGAGTGAAACTAGCGCCGTTCACCGGAATCGGGCAATGAATTCCCCAAGAAAGCTCCTCAGGAGGGCACTTCGGGCCGCCGCAGGGTGTCGATGCTCAGCGGCTGCAGCGGGATCCTGGGCCCGTACCAGCGGCCCGCCGCGAGCAGGGCCGCCGGGCGTCCCGGATGCTCGGCGATGACGGGCGCCGTCAACCTGACGACCCCGAACGGCCGTCGGGCGGGGGACGGCGGTGAAAGCGGTGGCTCGGTGCTCACACCAGGTCAACGAGGCCGCGGGCGGCCGGTATTGCATCTCGGGCCCGAGCTGCGTCATTCGGAGAACCGCTTTCTGTCGCATACTGCGGTGTCCCTCTACGCGCGTGACCTGCGTCACAGACGCGGTTCGCGCCACCGCACGCACCCGCCAGGAGAGGCAGTGGACTCAGAAGAGGCCGTCGACGCGGCATCGACCACCCCCAAGGGGCCGACCGAGGCCGAGCCCGAGAACAAGGCCGAGCCCGAGAAGGCCGAGCCCAAGGACAGGCCCAAGGCCAAGGGCAAGGTACAGGGCGAGGCCGCCCGCCCCGCCATCCCCGCCCAGGCCGAACGCTTCACCCAGGTGCAGGAGAGCCCCGAGTTCGGCGAACTGCGCCGGGCCCACCGCTCCTTCGCCTTCCCGCTCACCCTGGCCTTCGTCGCCTGGTACCTGCTGTACGTCCTGCTGTCCAACTATGCGGGCGGCTTCATGGGCACCCGTGTCGCGGGCAACGTCAACGTCGCCCTCGTCCTCGGCCTGGCCCAGTTCCTGACCACGTTCCTCATCGCCTGGTGGTACTCGCGGCACGCCGCCGCGCAGCTCGACCCCCGGGCGGAGGCCCTCAAGGCCCAGCTGGAGGCCGGGGAATGAACATCGCAGCACACACCTTCCTGGCCGCCGGCGGCGCGGGTGAACACCGCACCCTGATCATCACCTTGTTCTCGGTCTTCGTCGCCATCACCCTCGGCATCACCGTCTGGGCCGGGCGGCAGACCAAGGACGCGACCGACTTCTACGCCGGGGGCCGCTCCTTCTCCGGCTTCCAGAACGGCCTGGCCATCTCCGGCGACTACATGTCCGCCGCGTCCTTCCTGGGCATCGCGGGCGCCATCGCGCTCTTCGGCTACGACGGCTTCCTCTACTCCATCGGCTTCCTCGTCGCCTGGCTGGTCGCCCTGCTGCTCGTCGCCGAACCCCTGCGCAACTCCGGCCGCTTCACCATGGCGGACGTCCTCGCCCACCGCCTGCAGCAGCGGCCGGTGCGGACCGCGGCCGGCACGTCCACCATCGTCGTCTCGATCTTCTACCTGCTGGCGCAGATGGTCGGCGCGGGCGCGCTCGTCGCCCTGCTGCTCGGCGCGAGCGGCGAGGGCTCCCGGCGCTGGATCATCGTCCTGGTCGGCCTGGTGATGGTGCTGTACGTGACCATCGGCGGGATGAAGGGCACCACCTGGGTGCAGATCGTCAAGGCCGTGCTGCTCATCGCCGGCACCCTGCTGATCACCGTCCTGGTGCTGAACAAGTTCGGATGGAGCCTCTCCAGCCTGCTCGGCCACGCCGCCGACAAGAGCGGCAAGGGCAGAGCCTTCCTGGAACCCGGGCTGCAGTACGGCAAGGACAGCACCTCCAAGCTCAACTTCGTCTCGCTCGGCCTGGCGCTCGTCCTCGGCACGGCCGGCCTGCCGCACATCCTCATCCGCTTCTACACCGTGCCGACCGCCAAGGCCGCCCGGACGTCCGTGAACTGGGCCATCGGCATCATCGGCGCCTTCTACCTGATGACCATCGCGCTGGGCTTCGGCGCCGCGGCCCTGGTCGGCCCCAAGGCGATCATCGCGTCCAACGAGTCCGGCAACACCGCGGCCCCGCTGCTCGCCCAGGAGGTCGGCGGCGGAGCGGGCTCCACGGGCGGGGCCGTGCTCCTCGCGGTGATCTCGGCCGTGGCCTTCGCGACGATCCTCGCCGTGGTCGCGGGCCTCACCCTCGCCTCCTCCGCGTCCTTCGCCCACGACCTGTGGGCCAACGTGATCAAGAAGGGCAGCACGACCGAGAAGGAGGAGGTCCTCACCGCCAAGATCGCGGCAGTCGTCATCGGCGCGGTCTCCATCGCGCTGGGCATCTTCGCCCACCGCCTCAACGCGGCCGCCCTGGTGGCCCTCGCCTTCGCCGTGGCAGCCTCGGCCAACCTCCCGACGATCCTCTACAGCCTCTTCTGGAAGCGCTTCACCACCCGTGGCGCGCTGTGGTCGATCTACGGCGGCCTGGTCTCGTCCGTCACCCTGGTGATCCTCTCGCCGGTGGTCTCCGGCAACCCCAAGGCGCTCTTCCCCGGGATGAGCTTCGACTGGTTCCCGCTGGGCAACCCCGGCCTGGTGTCCATCCCGCTGGGCTTCGTCCTCGGCTGGCTCGGCTCGGTGCTGTCCGCCGAGGAGCCGGTGGCCAGGAAGTACGCGGAGCTCGAGGTCCGCGCCCTCACCGGATACGGGGCCCACTGAGGCCCTCCCCGCAGCCCGGGGGCTTCTTCCACGCATTCCACGAAGTGTTGAAGCCTCCGGGCATCGCGTACGCTGCGGAACCAGTGAACGAACGAGCGTTCCAGTTCCGCGAGGGGGCCCCACCGTGCTCATCGACACCTACGGCCGGGCCGCCACGGACCTCCGCGTCTCCCTCACCGACCGCTGCAACCTCCGCTGCACCTACTGCATGCCCGAAGAGGGCCTGCAGTGGCTCGCCAAGCCGGAGTTGCTGACGGACGACGAGATCGTCCGCCTCGTCCGGGTCGCGGTCACCCTCCTCGGCGTCACCGAGGTCCGCTTCACGGGCGGCGAGCCGCTGCTGCGCCCCGGCCTCGTCTCCGTCGTCGAGCGCTGCGCGGCCCTGGAGCCGCGCCCGCGCCTCTCGCTGACCACCAACGGCATCGGCCTGGCCCGCACGGCACAGGCGCTGCAGGACGCCGGCCTGGACCGCGTCAACGTCTCCCTGGACACCCTGCGCCCCGAGGTCTTCGCGGCCCTCACCCGGCGCCGCCGCCACCAGGACGTCCTCGACGGCCTGGCCGCGGCCCGGGCCGCCGGACTCGCGCCCGTCAAGGTCAACTCCGTGCTGATGCCCGGGCACAACGCGGACGAGGCGCCCGACCTGCTGGCCTGGGCCGTGGCGAACGACTACGAGCTGCGCTTCATCGAACAGATGCCGCTCGACGCGCAGCACGGCTGGCGCCGGGACGGAATGATCACCGCCGAGCAGATCCTGGAAAGCCTGCGCACGCGCTTCACGCTCACCCCGGAGGGGGCGGCGGAGCGGGGCTCGGCCCCCGCCGAACGCTGGCTCGTCGACGGCGGCCCGGCCCGGGTGGGCGTCATCGCCTCCGTCACCCGCCCCTTCTGCAGGGCCTGCGACCGCACCCGCCTGACGGCGGACGGCCAGGTGCGCACGTGCCTGTTCGCGACGGAGGAGACGGACCTGCGGGGCGCGCTGCGGGACGGGGCGTCCGACGAGGAACTGGCGGAGCTGTGGCGCCGCGCGATGCGGGGCAAGAAGGCGGGGTCGGGGCTGGACGCCCCGGAGTTCCTTCAGCCGGCCCGCCCGATGTCGGCGATCGGGGGCTAGCCCCTTACGGGGCGCCGCGGCCCTCCCACTCCTCCAGCGTCACCACTTCCTTCAGAAACCCCCGCAACGCAAGGAAGTTGGACAGGTGGTCCCGATGCTCGCCGCACGCGAGCCACGTCTTGCGGCGATCCGGGGTGTGCAACTTCGGGTTGTTCCAGGCGAGTACCCACACGGCCGCCGCACGGCAGCCCTTCGCGGAACAGATCACGGCATTTTCGGGGGAGTTCACACCCGAACCCTACGGGAGGTGCCCGCAGACACGGCGACGCCGGGCAGCCACGGGGGGAGCCGCCCGGCGTCGGTCTGTCGCTCCGACGGGGGATGCGGAGCGCCTACGAAGTATGTCACGGGGGGCCCGGCGCGCGGCACCGAACCACATGATTGATCTGAGGTTTTCTTGAGCTTGTCGGATTGCCGACGCCCCCGTTGGCCGGATGCAGAGCATCAGCCGTGGTCACGGCGCTGATCGCCGGATTCGGGCTGCCCGGCTTCCGGGACGGATTCCGCCATCCCCGGACCCTGCTCGTGGTGACCCTCCGTCAGCATCGGCCGCATCGGCCGCGGAATGAAGGTCCCCGGCAGCGAAGGGGCGTTCTCCCGGCCCGCGTTGGCGATCACGACGGCCACGTACGGCAGCAGCGCACCCAGGATCAGCGTGCCGATCGCCACGTAGCGCTCGACGTTCCACAGCACCACGGTCAGCACCACGGAGATCGTGCGGATGCCCATCGAGATGACGTACCGGCGCTGCCGCCCCCGCACGTCCTCGGTCAGCCCGTGCCGGGCCCCCGTGATCCGGAAGGTCTCCGTACCGCCGTGCTTCCGCATCACATTCCACCACCCGACAGCCGAGCCGAAACCCCGTACCCCGGGACGTATTCCACGTTACGCCGCAACCCGGAACGGCACGAGACCGGGGGACCCTCAGGGTGGCCCGCCGATGGGCGCCCGACGTGCACAGACGGCGTACGGAGGACTGCGACGCACGCGGTAGGCCGCGCCCCGTCAGGGGCGCGGGGCTGTTGACATATGCGGCTCCGCCGCGTGGGCGCGACCAGCCACCGACGACCCGCACTTGCCGGACCGCCCACCGAAGCGGAGCGCTAGCGCAACTCGGCGAGCTTGCGCCCGGCCTTCAGGTACACCCGCGCGGCCCCGTCCACCTTGGCCACCGCCTCCGCGACAACCTCGCCCAGCGGGCGAATGGCCTCCGCCTCCGGCAGGACCACGGCCTCCTGGCCCCCGTCGGACTCGATGACGAGCCGCAGCCCGTTCTGCTTGGCGACCCGGCGCGCCGCCGAGGCGCTCGGCTGGAAGCCCAGCACCTTGCTCAGCACGGCCGTGGCCGGCTCCGCACCGTGCTCGGACAGCTCCACCACCGGCGTCTCGACGTCGGTGAAGCTCTTCTTGGAGAACTGGGCGATGAACCCGGCCCGCGCCGCCATCGCGGCCTCGACGCCGTACAGCGCGGCCACGACCTCGCCCGCCAGCACCTTCTTCAGGTCCATCGGGTGCAGCGACCGGTCCTCGACGCGGGAGGCGACGAGCGCGATCTCCGCGTCCGTCCACTCCGTCCACGCCTTGAGGTACGGCTCCATCAGCCGGTCCGGGACCGACATGATCTTGCCGAAGACGTCGTCGGCCGGGGCCGACAGACCGACGTAGTTGCCCTTGGACTTGGACATCTTCGCGCCCGTGCCGTCCGTGCCCTCGATCAGCGGCATGGTGACCACGAGCTGCGGCTTCTGCCGGTGGACCTCCATCAGCTTGCGGCCCATCTGCAGGTTGAGCAGCTGGTCCGCGCCGCCGAGCTCCACGTCGCACTCCAGGGCCACGGAGTCCAGGCCCTGCGCGATCGGGTAGAGCAGCTCCGTCATGGTCAGACCGGAGCCGGCGGCGAGGCGGTTGCGGAAGTCGTCGCGCTGCAGCAGCTGCGAGACCGGCACCTGGGACAGCAGCCCCAGCAGCTCGGGGAAGGTGTACGGCGCCAGCCACTCGCTGTTCTGCCGGAAGCTGACCTTCTCGAAGTCGAAGAACGGGCGCACCTGCTCGCGGTAGGTGGCCAGGTTCTGCGCGATGTCCTCGTCGGTCAGCGGCGGGCGCTCGGCCGTACGGCCCGACGGGTCGCCGATCTTGGCCGTGAAGTCGCCGATGATCAGCGTGACGTCGTGGCCCAGCCGCTGGAACCGGCTGAGGATGATCAGCGGCACGGCGTGCCCGAGGTGCACGTCCGTGGCCGTCGGGTCGATGCCCAGCTTGATGTGCAGACCCTTGCCCTCGGCGGCCCGCGCCTCGATCCGCTCGGCCAGCTTGGCGACGCCCGGCAGCACCTCGACCGTGCGCGAGGCGATCAGCTCCGCCTGCTCCTTCGCCGCCAGGTCCGACAGGTCCAGATAGCGACGCGCCTTGGTCTCGGTGAGCAACTGCTGCACGGTCGAGTCGGAGGAGAGATCCTGCGCGAGGAGCTCGCTGGCGCGGGCGACGGATTCGCCGAGGCGTGTCATGGCGTTCCTGACGGAAGAGAGAGCGGACAACATGGACGCGACCAGTCTATTCGGCCTGCTCCGCGCCCATGCCGTCCCCGGCTCCGCCCGCCCGGCCGGACCCTGTCGGCCCCGGTCAGACCCCCTGGCTCACGGAGCTCATGTTGAAGTCCGGGATGCGCAGGGCCGGCATCGCGGTCCGGGTGAAGTACTCGTTCCACTCCCGCGGCAGGGTGCGCTCGGTGCGCCCCGCCTCGGTGGCCCGGGAGAGCAGGTCCACCGGGGACTCGTTGAAGCGGAAGTTGTTGACCTCGCCGACGACCTCGCCCTTCTCCACCAGGTAGACGCCGTCCCGGGTCAGCCCGGTCAGCAGCAGCGACGCCGGGTCCACCTCGCGGATGTACCACAGGCACGTCAGCAGCAGGACGGGCCCGTCGTGCCCGCTCGCGGCCACCATCTCCGCGAGCGACCGGGTGCCGCCGCCCTCCAGGATCAGGTTGTCCGTGAACGGGGCGAGCGGCAGGCCCGTCAGCCCCGCGGTGTGCCGCGTGGTGAGCAGGTGCTCCAGCACGCCCTCGCGGATCCAGTCCGTGGCCGCCAGCGGCAGACCGTTGTCGAAGACCGACGCGTCGTCGCCGGAGCTGCCCGCCAGCACGAACGGCGCGCACTCCAGACCCGGCGCGTGCGGGTCGCTGCGCAGTGTCAGCGGCAGCTGCGAGAGCTTCTCGCCCAGCCGCGTGCCGCCGCCCGTCCGGGAGAAGACCGTACGGCCCTCCGCCGCGTCCCGCGCCGTGGCCGACCACTGCTGGTAGATGAGCAGGTCCGCCACCGCGGTCGGCGGCAGCAGCGTCTCGTACCGCCCCGCCGGCAGCTCGATCCTGCGCTCCGCCCAGCCGAGCCGCTCGGCCAGCTCCGCGTCCAGCGCACCCGGGTCCACGTCGGTGAAGTCCCGGGTGGCCCGCCCCGCCCAGGCGGACCGCGTGCGGTCCGGGGACTTGGCGTTCATCTCCAGCGTGCCGGTGGGCTGGTCGTGCCGCAGCCGCAGCCCGGCGGAGGTCCCCAGATAGCTCGACAGCACCTCGTGCTGCGCGAACCCGTACAGCTCCCGGCCCGCGGCACGGGCCCGCGCGAAGGCCTCGCCCAGCGCGGGGGCGAACGCGTCGAAGACCGCGGGCGAGGTCTCGGCTGGGGCGCCCTCGAACCCGGGGGAGTGCGGCACCCCCGTCACCAGCGGCTGCGCGTCCTCGGCGGGCCCCGCCTCCCGGGCCGCGGCCTCGGCGGCCCGCACCAGCGGCTCCAGCTCGTCGGCCGTCACGGCCGACCGCGACACGACCCCGGACGCCGTCCCCTCGGCCCCGTCCACCGTCGCGACGACGGTGACGCTGCGCCCCCGGGTGACACCGTTGGTGGTGAGCGCGTTGCCGGCCCAGCGCAGATTGGCGGTCGACCGCTCACCCGCGATCACCACGCACCCGTCGGCCCGGGACAGCTCCAGGGCGCGCTCGACGATCTCGTGGGGCTTCGTGGTACGAGAGCTCATCGTCCCGCCTCCTGCGTGGTGTTGAGAATGTTGACCCCTTCGAAGAGCGCCGACGGGCACCCGTGCGAAACGGCCGCGATCTGCCCCGGCTGCGCCTTGCCGCAGTTGAACGCCCCGCCCAGGACGTACGTCTGCGGGCCGCCCACGGCACGCATCGAGCCCCAGAAGTCCGTCGTGGTCGCCTGGTACGCGACATCGCGCAACTGCCCGGCCAGCCGGCCGTTCTCGATGCGGTAGAAGCGTTGGCCTGTGAATTGAAAGTTATAGCGCTGCATATCAATTGACCACGAACGGTCACCGACCACGTAAATCCCGCGCTCCACGCCCGAGATGAGCTCCTCGGTCGACGGGCCGTCCGTGGCCGGCTGCAGCGAGACGTTCGCCATCCGCTGCACCGGCACGTGGTCGGGGGAGTCCGCGAAGGCGCAGCCGTTGGAGCGGTCCCGGCCCGTCAACCGGGCCATGCGCCGGTCCAGTTGGTAGCCGACGAGCACGCCGTCCCGGACCAGGTCCCAGGACTGGGCGGCCACGCCCTCGTCGTCGTAGCCCACGGTCGCCAGGCCGTGCTCGGCCGTGCGGTCGCCGGTCACGTTCATGATCTCCGAGCCGTACTTCAGGGTGCCCAGCAGATCGGGGGTGGCGAAGGACGTGCCCGCGTACGCGGCCTCGTAGCCCAGCGCGCGGTCCAGTTCGGTGGCGTGACCGATCGACTCGTGGATCGTCAGCCAGAGGTTGGAGGGGTCGACCACCAGGTCGTACGCGCCCGCCTGCACGCTCGGCGCGCGCATCTTCTCCGCCAGCAGGGCGGGGATCTCCGCCAGTTCGGCGTCCCAGTCCCAGCCGGTGCCCGTCAGGTACTCCCAGCCGCGGCCGGCGGGGGGCGCGAGCGTGCGCATCGAGTCGAAGGTGCCGGTGCCCTCGTCCACGGCGACGGCCGTCAGCTGCGGGTACACGCGCACCCGCTGCTGGGTGGTCGCGGTGCCCGCCGAGTCCGCGTAGAACTTGTTCTCCTGCACGGTCATCAGCGAGGCGTCGACGTGTGCCACGCCCTCGGCCCGCAGCAGCCGTGCGCTCCAGTCCGTGAGGAGAGCGGTCTTGTCGGCGTCGGGCACGTCGAAGGGGTTGACGTCGTAGGCGGAGACCCAGGTGCGCTCCGCGTGCACGGGCTCGTCCGCCAGCTCCACCTTCTCGTCGGAACCGGCGGCCGCGATCACCTTCGCCGAGAGCTTCGCCATCGCGACGGCCTGCGAGGCCACCCGAGCAGCGGCGTCCATGGTCAGGTCGACGCCCGAGGCGAAGCCCCATGTCCCGCCGTGCACCACCCGGACCGCGTAGCCCAGCTCGGTGGTGTCCGCCGAGCCCGCGGGCCGGGCGTCGCGCAGCCGCCACGAGGCGCTGCGCACCCGTTCGAGGCGGAAATCCGCGTGTTCGGCGCCCAGCGCCCGGGCGCGGGCGAGGGCGGCATCGGCCAGTGGTCGCAGGGGCAGCGCCAGGAACGAGGCGTCGATGGCGTGGGGCACAGGTCCTCCCGGTGGTCGTCGCTGTGCATCATGCCGTCCGGCGGCCGCGCTGTGCAGGGCGTTTCCCGCGGACCCGGGAGTTTCCGGGGTGACTTCTGTAGAGATCCAACAGCATCCCCCGTGCGCCCCTGTCGCTGCTCGATTGTCTCTCCGGCGATCTCACCCGATACGTTTCGTTGTATTCGTTGTATCCAGCACTACCGATCGAACGAAACGGAAGGGTGATCCCTTGAGCCGCTCGGTTCTCGTCACAGGAGGAAACCGGGGCATCGGCCTCGCCATCGCCCGCGCCTTCGCCGAGGCGGGCGACAAGGTCGCCTTCACGTACCGCTCGGGAGAGCCCCCGGCCGCCCTGACGGAGCTGGGCTGCCTCGCCGTGAAGTGCGACATCACCGACCCCGAGCAGGTCGAGCAGGCCTACAAGGAGATCGAGGAGAAGCAGGGCGCGGTCGAGGTGCTGGTGGCCAACGCCGGCGTCACCCGCGACCAGCTGCTGCTCCGGATGTCCGAGGAGGACTTCACCTCGGTGCTGGACACCAACCTGACCGGCACCTTCCGGGTCGTCAAGCGTGCGTCGAAGGGCATGCTGCGGGCCCGCAAGGGACGCGTGGTGCTGATCTCGTCCGTCGTGGGCCTGATGGGCTCCGCGGGCCAGGCCAACTACGCCGCCTCCAAGGCCGGCCTGGTCGGCTTCGCCCGTTCGCTCGCGCGTGAGCTGGGCTCCCGCAACATCACCGTCAACGTGGTCGCCCCCGGTTTCGTCGACACGGACATGACCCGTGTGCTGACCGACGAGCAGCGGGAGGACATCACGAGCAAGGTGCCGCTCGCGCGCTACGCGCAGCCCGAGGAGATCGCCACCTCGGTCCGCTTCCTCGCCTCCGAGGACGCCGCATACATCACCGGAGCCGTCATTCCTGTCGACGGCGGATTGGGCATGGGTCACTGATCGACATGAGTGGAATCCTCGCAGGCAAGCGCATTCTCGTCACGGGTGTCCTCACCGAGGCCTCGATCGCCTTCCAGGCCGCCAAGGTGGCCCAGAACGAGGGCGCCGAGGTCATCCTCACCGGCTTCGGCCGGCTCTCCCTGGTCGAGCGCATCGCCAAGCGCCTCCCCAAGGAGGCCCCGGTGATCGAGCTGGACGTGACCAACCAGGAGCACCTCGACGGGCTGGCGGACAAGGTCCGCGAGCACCTGGGCGAGGACGCCCGCCTCGACGGCATCGTGCACTCGATCGCCTTCGGCCCGCAGGGCGCCTTCAACTTCCTGGAAGGCACCTGGGAGGACGTCTCCACGGCCGTCCAGGTCTCGGCGTACTCCTACAAGTCGCTGGCCATGGCCCTGCTGCCGCTGATGGGCGAGGGCGCCTCCATCGTGGGCCTGACCTTCGACGCGCAGATCGCCTGGCCGAAGTACGACTGGATGGGCGTGGCCAAGGCGGCCCTGGAGTCCACCAACCGCTACCTGGCCCGCGACCTCGGCCCCAAGGGCATCCGCTGCAACCTGGTCTCGGCCGGCCCGATCAAGTCGATGGCCGCCAAGTCCATCCCGGGCTTCGAGGATCTCGCGGACGTGTGGAACCACCGCGCCCCGATCGGCTGGGACCTGGCCGACCCGGAGCCGGCGGGCCGCGGCGTGGTCGGCATGCTGTCCGACTTCTTCCCGCGCACGACGGGCGAGATCGTGCACGTCGACGGCGGCGTGCACATGATGGGCGCCTGACCCCCTCCGGGGAGGTCTGCACGGCCGCGGGGCCGTCCACCGAGCGGTGGACGGCCCCGCGGCCGTTGCCGTCCGTGCTGCCGCTGCGTGTGTTCGATTCGAGAGCCGTTCGAGTCGAGAACTGCGCCCGCGGCCCGCACACTGGGGGGACCGGGAGGTTCCGACGGGCATCCGTGGCGAGGAGGTGCGACATGGCATCCCGCTTCGCATCCCCTTTCGTATTCCCTTTCGCATCCCGCTTCCGCCGGACGGCGGCGGTTCTGCTGGCGGCCTGGGCCGTGGCCGGCTCCGGCGCCGCGGCCGCCGTGCCCGTCGCACCGCACCGCTCCGTACGGGCCGGGCAGCCGCTTGAGGCGGAGTGCAGCGCACGCATCGACGGCTCCCGCGCCGTCGCGGACTGCTTCAACGCCAACGCCAACCCCGACCGGGTCCAGCTGCATGTCCAGTGCACCCGGTGGTGGGACCCCGGCATGGACACCGCCACCGTCACCGTGGAGCCCGCCCGGCACGTCTCCCTCGCACAGCGGTGCTGGCTGGAGATACGCCAGGCCTGGGTGAGTCACCTGCCCGGGTGAGGATCCCGCGCGGGGGGATGGGACACTGTGCGCATGCCCGTGCTCGAGCCCAATCCCCAGAACGGCCAGAAGGCCCTGCTGACCATCCTCGGCGTGATGCTCGGCATCACGGTGGTCATCGCCATCGTCGCGACGCTCGCCTCTCCCTGACCCCGGCACCGGCCCCGACCCCGATCCCTCGACCCCGACGCGCTCGCCCTGATCCCCTAGGGGATGGTGGGGGCAGCCCCAGGGTCGAGTGGGTGGGTTACCGGATGGGAGACGGAGGCGGCGCTCCGTAGGTTCGTAGTACACCGCGACACGGCGGTGGACCGAACACGCGGAGGCGATCCCATGGCTGCCGGACGGCAGGCGCACATCCCCGGCACGACGCAGGCCAGACTGCCGTGGTGGGCCCTGATGCTGCCCGCGGTCGCCTTCCTGGCGCTGTTCTCCCTGCTTGCCCCGAGCGCCTCGGCGAACTCCGGGGAGGGGACGGGCCGGCCGGGCAGCAGCTCTCTCATACGCGTTGTCCAGCTCGTACAGCACGCAGTCGAACACCGCGCGCCGTGAGCTCCGGCGCGGAACGGCGCTTCGCCACCCTGTGGGGGCAAGCCTCCCAACACCCCGCGCCTCGCCGCCCGTTTCGTGCGAAGCTGGACGCCATGAGCGCCGAACCGACCCGCAGGATCGTCCTTCTCCGGCATGCCAAGGCCGACTGGCCCGATGTCGACGACCACGACCGCCCCCTCGCGGAGCGCGGCCGCAAGGACGCCCCGGCCGCCGGACGCTGGCTCGCCGGTTCCGGTATCCCCCTCGATCTGGCCCTCTGTTCGACCGCCGCCCGCACCCGCGAGACCTGGAAGCTCGCCGCCCACGAGCTGGAGCGCCGCCCCCGCACGGTCTACGAGGACCGCATCTACGAGGCCTCGGCGGGCGAGCTCATCGCCCTCATCAACGAGACGTCCGACGAGGTCGGCGACGTCCTGCTCATCGGCCACAACCCCGGCATGCACGCGCTGGCCGACGCCCTGGCCGGCAGCGCGGAGGGCGACGCCCTGGCCCGGATGAACCGTTCGGGCTTCCCCACCTCCGCCATCGCGGTGCTCGCGGTCACCGGCTCCTGGAAGTCCGTGGAGCACAGCAGCGCCCGCCTGGTCTCCTTCTGGACGCCGCACCCCAAGTAGGACGTCGCCCCGGAGCAGGACGCCGCCCCGGCTGCGCGTGCGGCCTCACTCGTGGGTGTTGGCCGCCTCGACCTCTTCGCGGGTGACGCCGAGCAGATAGAGCACCGTGTCCAGGAAGGGCACGTTCACCGCGGTGTGCGCCGCCTCCCGCACCACGGGCTTGGCGTTGAACGCCACTCCCAGGCCTGCCGCGTTGAGCATGTCCAGGTCGTTCGCACCGTCGCCGACTGCCACGGTCTGGGCCAGCGGCACCCCGGCCTCCGCCGCGAACCGGCGCAGCAGCCGGGCCTTGCCGGCCCGGTCCACGATCTCCCCGGTGACCCGGCCGGTCAGCTTCCCGTCCACTATCTCCAGGGTGTTGGCGGACGCGAAGTCCAGCCCCAGCCGCTCCCGCAGGTCGTCGGTGACCTGGGTGAAGCCGCCCGAGACCACGCCCACCTGGAAGCCCAGCTTCTTCAGCGTGCGGATCAGCGTCCGGGCGCCGGGAGTGAGCCGCACCTCGGCGCGCACCTTGTCCACGACCGACTCGTCCAGCCCGGCCAGCAGCGCCACCCGGGCGTGCAGCGACTCCTCGAAGTCCAGCTCGCCGCGCATCGCCCGCGCGGTGACCTCCGCGACCTCGGCCTCGCAGCCCGCGTGCGCCGCGAACAGCTCGATGACCTCGTCCTGGATGAGCGTCGAGTCGACGTCCATCACCACCAGCCGCTGCGCGCGCCGCTGCAGCCCGGCCGCGACGACCGCCACGTCCACGCCCAGCTTGGCGGCCTCCAGGGCCAGGACGGTGCGCAGGGCCTCGGTCTCGGTGCCGGACACCGCGAACTCCACGGCCGTCACGGGGTACTTGGCCAGCCGGAAGATACGGTCGATGTTGCCGCCGGTGCCGGTGATGCAGGCCGCGATGGCGGCCGTCGACTCGGCGGTGAGCGGGTGCCCGAGCACGGTGACGTGGGAACGGCCCACACCGCGCGGCCGGTTGTCGCCCCGGCCCGAGATGATCTCGGTCTGCAGCCGCATCGAGTCCGCCCAACTGTGCACGGTGGAACGGAGTTCGCCCTCCGTCGCCCCCTCTGCCGTCGGCGCGGTGACCAGGGCGCACAGGGTGATCCGGCCCCGGGTCACGACCTGCTCGATGTCGACGACGTCCACCGCGAAGGCGGCGAGGGTGTCGAAGAGGCCGGCGGTGATGCCCGGCCGGTCCTTGCCGAAGATCTTGACGAGCAGAGTGGGGGCGTCGTCACCGGGGACGGCGTTGGCAGGCGGTGTCTGCGATGCGCTCATGGTGCCCTCTACGGTATCCGGCCCCCATCGGGCCCCGCGCAGCGGGAGCGCCTGTACTGCGTCTGGGGGTCGACTGTGGCTGGTCGCGCCCACGCGGCGGAGCCGCATCATCCGACAGCCCCGCGCCCCTTACGGGGCCGGAGCCCAGCCGGGGATACAGGACGGTCAGGCCGTCCTGGTCACCTGGCGTCAGCGGGCGGCC
>NZ_JBSFWU010000052.1:0-53144 GCF_053594995.1 Streptomyces sp. NPDC002536 | reverse complement strand
ACGCCCGGTTACATTCCGAACCCGGAAGCTAAGCCTTTCAGCGCCGATGGTACTGCATGGGGGACCGTGTGGGAGAGTAGGACGCCGCCGAACTAATTGTGATAGCCGTAGGCCCTGGTCTTTGACCGGGGCCTACGGCATTTTTGCGTTATGGCATCCCACATACGGCACGGCCGGCTCGCTCTCACCGTCAGCTTCTGTGTCCAGGGGGTCGTCTTCGCCCTCCTCGTCACCCGGATCCCGGCGCTCAAGGAGCAGTACGGGATGTCCGACGGGCTGTTACCCGTCTTCCTCGCTGCCGTGCCGGTCCTGGCCGGGGTCGGCAGCGTGGTCACCGGGCGCCTGGTGCGGAGAGTGCCGCCCGCGTACGTACTGCGCTGGGTGCAGCCCGTCGTCTGCCTCGCCCTGCCGGCGGTGGCCGCGGGGGACCGGCTGTGGCAAGCGGCCTGCGGGCTCGGGGTGTTCGGGCTTGCCGTGGGAGCGCTGGACGCGTCGATGAACATGCTCGGGGTGAGCCTGCAGCGCGCGTACGGGCGCAGCATCATGCTCGGCTTTCATGCCGCGTACAGCCTGGGAGGGATCGCCGGGGCGTCGCTCGCATGGCTGGGCGCGCACCAGGAGTGGTCGCTGGCCCGGCTGGACGTGCCCGTCGTGGCCGTCGTCCTGCCGGCGGCGTTGATCGCGAGCCGGTGGTACGTCGTCCGTACCGCCGAGGAGCCGGGCTCGGGACAAGGGGCGTCCGCACCGGGGGCCGTTCGCGGGCTGTTGCCCCTCTGCCTCGTCATGACCTTCGCCTATATCGGTGATTCGACGGTCTCCAACTGGAGTGCCACATACCTGCATTCGGTGCTGCACGGTTCCGAACAGCTCGCGACCGTCCCCTACAACGTCTATATGGCGACCACTCTCATCGGCCGTTCGCTCGGGGATCTGACGGTGCGGCGTTTCGGTGCGGTTGCCGTCGTCCGGGCCGGGGCCGTCGTCGCGGCGGGCGGTTTTGCCGTGGTGGCGGTGGCGCCCGGGGCGTGGGTGGGGATAGGCGGGTTCACTCTTCTGGGGATCGGACTGTGCGTCATCGTGCCGCAGATCTTCGCCGCCGCCGAGGACGACGCCTCCGTGGCCCGGCTCAATGTCTTCAACTACGTGGGATTCCTGGTCGGTTCGCCTCTCGTGGGTGCGGTGGGCGAGGCGTGGAGTTATCGCGGGGCGATGTGTGTGCCGATGACACTTGTTCTTGCGACGTTGTTGTACGTCCGCTCGTTCGGGGTGTTGTCCGACCGATACGGTGACGGTCATGAGCGGCCGCGCACAGCTGATGTGGGATGAGGCAGTAACGGGCTACGACTTCGGTCCCGGGCATCCGATGGACCCGGTGCGGCTCGCGTTGACCATGCGATTGGTGGAGGCCTTCGGGCTGGACAAGGCGATGCGGGTGGTGGCGGCCCCGCCGGCGGGGGAGTCGACGCTGCGACTGGTGCACCGCGAGGACTACATCGATGCCGTGCGGGCGGCTTCGTCGGATCCCGGGGCCGTGCCGCATGCCGACCCTGCGGCCTTTCTCCCTTACGGGATCGGGACCACCGACGTGCCGGCCTTTGCGGGGATGCACGAGGCTTCGGCCCTGATTGCCGGTCAGTCGGTCGCCGCGGCTGAGGCGGTGTGGAGCGGGGAGGCGGCTCACGCGGTGAATTTCGCGGGCGGGCTGCACCACGCCATGCCGGGTGGCGCCTCGGGCTTCTGCGTCTACAACGACGCGGCCCTGGCGGTGGCCCGGCTGCTCGAGCTGGGGGCCGAGCGGGTCGCGTACGTCGATGTGGACGTGCACCACGGCGACGGGGTGCAGGCGGCCTTCTGGGAGGACCCGCGGGTGCTGACGATCTCGCTGCACGAGCACCCCAGGACCCTTTTCCCGCAGACCGGTTGGCCCGAGGAGACGGGTGCCCCGGGTGCGGAGGGCAGCGCGGTGAACGTGGCGCTGCCGGCGGGGACGGGGGACGCCGGGTGGCTGCGGGCGTTCCATGCCGTGGTGCCCGAGCTGCTGGCCGCCTTCCGGCCGCAGGTGGTGGTGAGCCAGCACGGCGCCGATACGCACTTCGACGACCCGCTGGCGCACCTGGCCGTGTCGCTGGACGCGCAGCGGATGGCGGCGGAGGCGTGCCATGCGCTGGCCCATGAGCATGCCGAGGGGCGCTGGGTCGCGCTGGGCGGGGGCGGGTACGCGGTGGTGGAGGTGGTGCCGCGGTCGTGGGCGCATCTGGTGGGGATCGCGGCCGGGCGGCCGGTGGATCCGGAGACCGTGCTGCCGGAGGAGTGGCGGGGTGAAGTGTTCCGCCGGACGCGGGAGTTGGGGCCGTTGCGGATGACGGACGGGCGGACGCCCGTGTGGCGGGACTTCGGGGAGTCGGGGTACGACCCCGCCGATCGCCTGGACCAGGCGGTGCTGGCCACGCGCCGGGCCGTGTTTCCGGCGCACGGGCTGTGGCCGTAGATCATGGGAACCCCGACCACCGACGCCCTTCGCGCGCACCTTCTCTCCGCGCGGCTTGCCGGGGTTGTGGCGACCTCGCGGGAAGGGAGTCTCCAGCGGTACCGGGCGTTCGCCGCGGGGGATCCGCGGGTGCTGATCGGTCTTGAGCCTGAATGTGACTGGCGCTTCGAGGACTTGTTGCGTCTGATGAGCAACAGGTGTGGGGTTTCGGCCGATCCCCAGCACACTTCCGGGCAGGATGTGATCGACCCCGAGCGGACGATCGTGGCACTCGGTGCCTTCGCCGAGCGGCTCGGCGCGGTGGCCGAACGGCGCGGCGCGGTGCTGCTCGGGACCGGTCACCCGCACCGGCTCCTGGACTTCTACGCCGGGTTGGCCGTCGGCCTCTCGGCGGCGGGATGCGAAGTCCTCACCCCGGCGCAGGGTCGAAGTGTCGACATAACGACCCGGTTCGGGGTACGCACTTACAACCTTGACTACGTCCGAGGAGTCGCGCTGATGCGTGAACCCGGCGCGCGGGCGTCGGGGAGTGAGCCGGGCGCGCATACGCATTCACCCCTCCCGGTTCGGATCGCCCTGGCCGCTGCGGCCGAGGCCGGCGGACCCCTGCCCGACCTGGTCATCGGGGACCACGGGTGGCTCTGCGGGGCAGGTCAGCTGGGCATTGAGGCGATCGGTCCGGCCGACGCGGACGACCCTGCTCCGTTCGTCGGGGAGGCCGAGGGGAGGGTGTCGGTCGTCGTTCCGCTTGATGACACTGTGCGGTCTGATTACTACCGACCGCTTACTCGCTATGTACTCAATCGAGCGTGTCTGTCACAGTAGGCGGCCGATGGCTGCTCCTCTTCCCCACTCGCATCACCCGCCCCTACTCTGGGGAGTGAGCGCGCAGCGACGAGGAGTCACCGGAGGGGAAGCCGGTGCGCGTCATGTGCGGAAGGTTCAGGTGTGTCATGGCTGCTGGCGAAAGGCCTCTCAACGAGGTCGTGTTCCTGACCGTGGCGGAAGTCGCCGCGGTGATGCGAGTGTCCAAGATGACCGTGTACCGCTTGGTGCACAGCGGTCATCTGCCGGCGATCCGGGTGGGCAGGTCCTTCCGGGTCCCAGAGCAAGCGGTGCACGAGTACCTCCGGGAGTCCTACGTGGGGGTGGAAACAGCCTGACGGGGGCCTCGGATTACGCTGTTCGCCCGGTGCCGGGTAGGCTGGCCCGATGTAGGTCGTGTGGGCTCGGACGCCCCGCACCGAGTGAATCGATGTAAGCGAGGGTAGTCGTGGGCTCTGTTATCAAGAAGCGGCGCAAGCGGATGGCCAAGAAGAAGCACCGCAAGCTGCTCAAGCGCACGCGCGTTCAGCGTCGCAACAAGAAGTAAGCGGCTCGCCGCTGTGCTCGTCCCGCAGCCCTTCCACCGTTCACGGTGGGAGGGCTGCGGTGCGTTGCAGTGAGTGATGCCTTCGCTACGGCTTGAAATGTCGCTCCGCGCAGCGGGCGGTCATCACAGTGCAACAACGACCCGCTACGGTGGCCGCGGCAGGGCACTTCTGGTCGGGTGAGGGTGGAAGGAAGGCGCTGATCTTGGGCAAGGTCGTGCTCGTCACCGGAGTCGCGCGGCAGCTGGGCGGCCGGTTCGTCCGCCGCATCCTGCGCGAGCCCGACGTCGACCGGGTCATCGGGGTGGACGCAGTGCCACCCGAGCACCGCCTGGGCGGGGCCGAATTCATACGGGCGGACATCCGCCACCCGACGATCGGCAAGCTCCTGGCCGAGCACGCCGTGGACACCGTCGTCCATATGGACGTCAGCGCCACCTCGCTGGCCAAGCGGGGCAGCCGGGCCGTGGTCAAGGAGACCAACGTCATCGGCACCATGCAGCTGCTCGGAGCCTGCCAGAAGACCCCCTCCGTCAAGCGGCTCGTGGTCAAGTCGAGCACCAACGTCTACGGTTCCGCACCCCGCGACCCCGCCGTCTTCACCGAGACCACCCCGCCCAAGTCCCTGCCCAGCGGCGGCTTCGCCAAGGACACCGTCGAGGTCGAGGGCTATGTGCGCGGCTTCGCGCGCCGCCGGCCCGATGTGGCCGTGTGCGTCCTGCGGTTCGCGAACATCCTCGGGCCCTGTGCCGATTCGCCGCTCGCGGAGTACTTCTCGCTGCCCGTGCTGCCCACGGTCCTCGGCTTCGACCCCCGGCTGCAGTTCGTCCACGAGGACGACGCGATCGAGGTGCTGCGCATCGCCACCGGCGAGCCGGCCCGCTCCACGCTCAACAGCGGCACCTTCAACATCGCGGGAGACGGCGTTCTGCTGCTCTCCCAGGCCGCCCGGCGGCTCGGGCGCCCCACCCTCCCCTTCTTCCTGCCCAGTGTCACCTGGGTGGGCTCGGTGCTGCGCTCCGTCGGGGTCCTGGACTTCTCGCCCGAGCAGATCCGGCTGCTCACCCACGGGCGGGTCGTCGACACCGCGCAGATGCGCGAGACGCTGGGCTTCCACCCCCGCTACTCCACTGCGGACGCCTTCGCGGACTTCGCCCGCAGCCGCGGCCCGGGGCTGCTGCCGCCCGAGACCCTCGCCCGTACCGTCGACCGGATCGCGGCGCTGGTGCCAGCCGGCCGCGGCCAGAACTGAGGAGCGCACCCACCATGGCGGATGCGAAGGTCATCCCGTTCGGCGACGACCCACGGGCCAAGCGGAGGCCCAAGCGGCCCGTGCGGGCCCGGGCCGGCCGGGCGACCGCGCCGCTCGCCCCCGTACCTGCGCAGCGGGACGAGCCGCAGGAGTCCGCCGACGTGCAGCCGGCGCCGTCCGGCGCGGTGCAGGCCCCGGAGGAGGGCGGCTGGGACCGGCGGCTCGCGCACGGGCTGAGCTTTCTGAGGCGGCGGATCACCGGCGAGTACGAGGTCGACGACTTCGGCTTCGACGAGGAGCTCACCGAGCAGGTCGTGATGTCCGCGCTGCGGCCGGTCTACGACAAATACTTCCGGGTCGAGGTGAAGGGCCTGGAGAACATCCCCGACAAGGGCGCGGCGCTGATCGTCGCCAACCACTCCGGGACGCTCCCGTGGGACGGCCTGATGCTCCAGGTCGCGGTCCACGACCACCACCCGGCCGCGCGGCACCTGCGGATGCTCGCCGCGGACCTGGTCTTCCGGCTGCCCGGCGTCAATGAGATCTCCCGCAAGCTCGGGCACACGCTCGCCTGCGCGGAGGACGCCCAAGTGCTGCTGGAGCGCGGTGAGTTGGTGGGCGTGATGCCGGAGGGCTTCAAGGGGATCGGGAAGCCCTTCTCCGAGCGGTACAAGCTGCAGCGCTTCGGCCGGGGCGGGTTCGTCTCCACGGCACTGCGTGCCGGGGCGCCGATCGTGCCGTGCTCGATCGTGGGGGCGGAGGAGATCTACCCCATGGTCGGCAACGCGAAGACGGTGGCGCGGCTGTTCGGCTTCCCCTACTTCCCGCTGACGCCGACCTGGCCGTGGCTCGGCCCGCTGGGGCTGATGCCGCTGCCGACGAAGTGGACGATCCAGTTCGGCGAGCCCATCCCCACGGACGGCCACCCGGCGGAGGCCGCGGACGACCCGATGCTGATGTTCAACCTCACGGACCAGGTGCGGGAAACGATTCAGCACACGCTGTACAAGCTGCTCGTGCAGCGGCGGTCGGTGTTCTTCTGAGTCCGAGGGAAGAACACCGACCGCCGCTCGGCGGGCCGCTCTCTGCTTGTCTTCCTACTTGTCCTCCTGGCCGTGGATGCCCAGGCCCGGCAGGACGTCCGGGGGCAGCAGCGGCGGGATGACGATGGGCGGCTTACCGGACTGCTTGCCGTCCTTGCCCGGGGAGCCGGATGGGCCCGAGCTGTCGGGCGCGGGCTGCAGCAGGCCCGTACCGCCGAGGAGCCCCTCGCCCTCGTCGTGACTGCTCGGGGCGGACGAACGGGGGCTGCTGCCGGGGTGCTTGCCGTCGGTCGTGGACGGGGACTGCGGGGCGGGCGCGGAACGGCCCGCGCTGCCTCCGGCGTGCGGTGAGGCGCTGCCGCGGTCGGGAACCGCGTGCCTGCCCTTGGGCTGGTGCAGCAGACCCTGCAGCGGCTCGACCTCATCGTCTATGGCGGTGAAGACCGAACTGACCCTGTCCCCCACGTCGGTGAGCGGGAGGGGCAGCCGCTCGCGCAGCTGGCTCCAGCCCTCGCGGTGCGAGGCGGCGAACGAGGACAGCCGCCGGATGGGACCCAGGGAGCCGTCGCGCTGGTAGGCGGCGTGGAGCAGGCGGTGGCCCTCGGCCGCGTCCTGCTGCATGCCGAAGAGGGTGCGGCGGATCTCGTTGAGCGACTCGTGGTCGAGGTGCCCCGAGCGGCCGCGCTCCATGAGGCGGCGGGCCTCGGCCAGGCGCGTCGACGCCTGGTCGAGGAAGAGGCCGCCGCGGTCGGCGTCGCTGTCGGCCATGCCGAGTTTGAGGTCCTCGATGCCGCGCTTGAGCCCGTAGAGGGTGTCGCCCGGCAGGGCGTTGGAACTCGCCGACGCCACACCGCCGAACGCGCCCGCCGCCACGCCCACCGTGAGCCCGCCGGCGGCGAGCCCCTTGGACCAGCGCGAGCGCGGCCGGAGCCGGCCCAGCGCCCGGTGGGCACCGCGGCCAGCGCCCTCGCGCGGCTGGGGGACCGTGGTGCCGCCGCCCGCGAACTGGCTCTCCATGGCGGCGATCAGCTGAGCCCGCTGAACGGTTTTCACCTCGGGATCCAGCTCGGGGGCGGGCAGCTCACCGAGCCCGCTCGCCAGGGCCAGCAGCCGGGCCTGCCCGGCATCCTCCGCCGGTGGTCCGGGCCGTGCGGCCGCAGCGCCCTGGAGATCCTGGTCCTCCAGGGCCTGGGCGAAGGCGTTCGCCCGCCGGTGCGCCGAAACATTCGCGATCACGGGCGGCACCTCCTCTCGTCATGACGGTCGACTCCCCTGGACATCAGTAGGGTTGCACGCCTTGAGAGTGTCCACTCGAACGAGTGAGTAGACAGAGGTTGGGCGCGACCTCGGGAAGCCTGCATCCCGGACAACGAGTGGCGCGGCAGTCGGGTTACGCGGACGCGGGGACCTCGGGAAAGCGGTCGGGGTCGGGGGGAGCGGCGCACGGGATCAGCGGGCGTCGTCCGGCAGGAGTCTGGCCAGGGTGCGCACGGCCCGGTACTGCAGCGTCTTGATGGCACCCTCGTTCTTGCCCATCACCCGGGCGGTCTCGGCGACCGAGAGGCCCTGCAGGAAGCGGAGGGTGACGCACTCCTGCTGCTGCGGATTGAGTTTGCGCACGGCCTCCAACAGGGCTGCGTTGGAAAGGGATTCGAGGACGGAGTCCTCCGGGCTGCGCTCGACCTCGTTGGCATCGAGCATCTCTCCCGTGGTCACTTCGAGCCGGAACCTTGACGACTTGAAGTGGTCGGCGACGAGGTTGCGGGCGATCGTCACCAGCCAGGCGCCGAAGTCCCGGCCCTGCCAGGTGAAGGTGCCGATGCGGCGGAGGGCGCGCAGGAACGTCTCGCTCGTGAGGTCCTCGGCCGTGGCCCGGCCGCCCACGCGGTAGTAGATGTAGCGGTAGACGGTGTCGGCGTACTGGTCGTAGAGGCGGCCGAAGGCTTCGGCCTCGCCGGCCTGGGCGCGCTCGACCAGGTCCAGCATGCGTGCGCTGTCGCTGTCGGCGCTGGGGCGGCGGGTGGTCGTGGTCGTGGCGGCGGCACCGCCGCGGCGGGCTCGTCTGCCGACGGCCGCGCTGCTCTCGGCGAGGGCGTAGAGGGGACCGGCCGGGCCGCCGTTCCCTACGGCCGGGCCGGGTGTGGCGAGGGCGGGGACGGCATACGCGGTGGGGACGAAGCCGCGCAGACGGTCGACGACCGCTGCGCGCAGCGTAGCCAGGCCCGAGGCGTCAACCCCGACGTGTGGGTACACGGGACTCCCAGAGGCAGAGCTTCCATCACGTGCAGTGCGGGACCGTTCACTCGCCGTGGGGACAAGTGGGTACCGGTTTGCGTCTGAGGAGAATAACCCTTCGTACAGGCAGCGCTACACCGAGTTGCTCAAATCATCGTTTCCATGCGTTCTGGGCTCGATTACTGCTCGATCAAATATCGAACTCTGAACGGAAGTTGACCGGATTTGCCGATGGTGTGGCCGATTCGGCAGCGTGTTGTGGCAATCCGGACACGCCAGGACTGTCGTGGGCCATGTGGGGGTATGACAACAGGATTGCCTGCGGGGTGAAATCGGTTACGGCCCGTGGCGAGGAGGCGCGCCGGGGCTGTCGCCCGATGTGGTGACGGGGGGCAACGCCGGGGGGACGGGCCGGAGTTGCCCGTCCGTCATGGGCCCGGGGTCAGCGACGGCGCCTGTGCAGGGCGACGGCCGCCGCGGCGCCGCCCGCGAGGGCACCCACGGCCGCAGCCGCGGGAATGCCGACCTTCGCGGCCTTGCGGCCGGTCCGGTAGTCGCGCAGCCGCCAGCCGTGTTCGCGCGCGTGCTTGTGCAGCCGGCCGTCGGGATTCACCGCATAGGGGTGCCCGACGATCGACAGCATCGGGATGTCGTTGTGGGAGTCGCTGTAGGCGGCGCAGCGGGACAGGTCCAGGCCCTCGGCGGTGGCCAGCGCGCGGACGGCCTCGGCCTTGGCCGGGCCGTGCAGCAGCTCGCCGACGAGCTTGCCGGTGTAGACGCCGCCGACGGACTCGGCGACCGTGCCCAGCGCGCCGGTCAGGCCCAGCCGGCGGGCGATGATCGTGGCGGTCTCCACGGGGGCGGCGGTGACGAGCCAGACCTTCTGTCCGGCGTCCAGGTGGGCCTGGGCGAGGGCGCGGGTGCCGGGCCAGATGCGCTCGGCCATGTACTCGTCGTAGATCTCCTCGCCGATGCTCATCAGCTCGGAGACGCGGTGGCCCTTCACGATGGACAGCACGCTGTCGCGGGCGTCCTGGATGTGCTCGGGGTCCTCCATGCCGGCCAGCCGGAAATAGGCCTGCTGCCAGGCGAAGCGGAGCAGATCGCGCTTGCCGAAGAAGTGCCGCTTGTAGAGGCCGCGTCCGAAGTGGAACATGGCGGCGCCCTGCATCACGGTGTTGTCGAGGTCGAAGAAGGCGGCGGCCTTTTCGTCGCCCGCGACCGGGAATTCCGGCTCGGGCTGCTCGGGGGTCTCCGGCTCGAGCGGGGCGGACGCCTCGTCGCTCTCCTGGGCGGACTTGCGTGCTGCCTCCGCCGAGGCCTCGCCCGCCAGCACGCTGCGGGCGGTGGCGGAGCGCTTGCGGGAAAGGAGCCATCCGAGTGCGGCCATGCCGTGAGCATAGCCAGTTTGTTCGGGGTATCCGGAGCCGGGACGATGCGATGGCGTGAACACTGCGTATCCGTGGGGCTACCCGGCGGCTATCCCCCCAGTGCCTTGCGCAGCCTGTCCGGATTCACCCGCCAGAAGTCGTGCTGTTCACCGTCGACGAGGACGACCGGAATCTGTTCCCAGTACTTACGGTGCAGTTCCGCGTCCTGCTCGATGTCCTTCTTCTCCCAGCGCGCCCCCAGTTCGCCGCAGACCCGCTCGATGACGGCCTCGGCGTCGTCGCACAGGTGGCAGCCGGGCTTGCCGATCAGAGTGACGATGGAGTCGGCGGGGTTCTTGCGGGCGCTACGGCGCAGCAGCGGGCTCATGTCCGTCATTGTGCCGGGTGCTGCCGTGGGGCGGCTGTCGCGCCGGTGCCCCGTGGGGGCTCCCGCCGGCGTCCGGGACGGCGATTTCGGATGCCTGAGTCGACTATCATCGTGGGCGTTTTGTCCGGAGAAGAAGCAGCGTGGTGAGGAGTGGACGCCCGTGTCCCCGTCGACGCACCTGTGGTGCGCGTGCGGCCCGTGTGACGGTCGCAACGGCGCGGGCATTGGTTCCCGGATCGGGCCTAAAGGCCGCGTGAGCCCGGTCACTTTGCCCGGACAAAGCGGACACCATCTTTGTGCACGCGTTCACAAAGGCATAGCCTGCGTTCGACGGGGCGGTCCTGGGACGAGGCGCCGCCTGCAGCCCCGCTCTACCCGCAGGAGCACCGTGGCAACTGGCCGAACTCACCGACCGGCGACCCGAAGCCGAGGGATTCCCGAGGCCACCGTCGCCCGGCTACCGCTGTATCTGCGCGCGCTGACGGCGCTCTCCGAGCGCTCGGTCCCCACGGTCTCCTCCGAGGAGCTCGCGGCCGCGGCGGGCGTCAATTCCGCCAAGCTCCGCAAGGACTTCAGCTACCTCGGCTCCTACGGCACCCGCGGCGTCGGCTACGACGTCGAGTACCTCGTCTACCAGATCTCCCGCGAGCTCGGCCTCACCCAGGACTGGCCGGTCGTGATCGTCGGTATCGGCAACCTCGGCGCCGCCCTGGCCAACTACGGCGGCTTCGCCTCCCGCGGCTTCCGCGTCGCGGCCCTGATCGACGCCGACCCCGCCATGACCGGCAGGCCGGTCGCCGGGCTGCCCGTGCGGCACACCGACGAACTCGAGTCGATCATCACGGACAACGGCGTCTCCATCGGCGTCATCGCGACCCCCGCCGGTGCCGCGCAGCAGGTCTGCGACCGGCTCGTGGCGGCCGGGGTCACCTCGATCCTCAACTTCGCGCCCACCGTGCTCGTCGTCCCGGACGGCGTGGACGTCCGCAAGGTCGACCTGTCGATCGAGCTGCAGATCCTCGCCTTCCACGAGCAGCGCAAGGCCGGCGAGGAGACCACTGCGCCGTCCGGCGCCGGTGCCGCCGCCGCGGCGTCCGCGGCCGCGCGCCCGGCCGGGGGCGGCAGGAAGGGACCGGAGGGGGACGTCCCCGCCGTGATGCCGGCATGAGTCTTCTGGTCGTCGGACTGAGCCACCGCAGCGCGCCCGTGAGCGTGCTGGAGCGGGCCGCCCTCGCGCGCGAGACGCAGGCGCGCCTGGTGCACGACACGCTGGCCGCCGAGCCCGCCACCGAGGCGGCCGTGCTCGCCACCTGCAACCGCATCGAGCTCTACGCCGACGTGGACAAGTTCCACGCCGGTGTGGCCGAGCTGTCCACGCTGCTCGCCCGGCACTCGGGCGTCGGCCTGGAGGAGCTCACCCCGTACCTGTACGTGCACTACGAGGACCGGGCCGTCCACCACCTCTTCTCGGTGGCCTGCGGGCTGGACTCGATGGTCGTCGGCGAGGGCCAGATCCTCGGCCAGATCAAGGACGCGCTCGCCCTCGGCCAGGAGCTGCACACCGCCGGGCGGCTGCTGAACGACCTGTTCCAGCAGGCGCTGCGGGTGGGCAAGCGCGCCCACAGCGAGACGGGCATCGACAAGGCGGGCCAGTCCCTGGTCACCTTCGGCCTGGAGCGGCTCGCCTGCGGCGTGCCGGTGGCCGACTGGGTCGCGGGCAAGCGCGCCCTGGTCATCGGCGCCGGTTCGATGTCCTCGCTGGCCGCCGCCACGCTCGCGCGCGCGGGTGTGGCGCACGTGGCCATCGCCAACCGCACGCTGGAGCGGGCGGAGCGCCTGGCGGCGATCCTCACCGAGCCGGGTGCCGGTACCGCGGTCACCGCGTCCGCGGTGGAGATGCCGGCCGTCCCGGCCGAGCTGGCGCAGGCCGACATCGTGGTGTCCTGCACCGGCGCAACGGGCCTGGTGCTCACGGCAGATGAGGTGAGCGAGGCCCTGGCGGGCCGCGACGGCGCCGCACTCGCCCTGCTCGACCTCGCCATGCCGCGCGACGTCGACGCCGCCGTGCACCGCATCGGCGGCGCCCGGCTCGTCGACATCGAGACCCTGGCCGAGGCCTCCGCCGACGCACCCATGGCCGCCGACGTCGACCAGGTGCGCAGCATCGTCTCCGACGAGGTCGCCGCCTTCGGCGCCGCGCAGCGGGCCGCGCACATCACGCCGACCGTGGTCGCCCTGCGCACCATGGCCGCCGGCGTCGTGGCCGGCGAGATGGCCCGGCTCGACGGACGGCTGCCCGGCCTGGACGACAAGGAGCGCGCGGAGATCACGCAGACCGTGCGCCGCGTCGTCGACAAGCTCCTCCACGCGCCCACCGTGCGGGTCAAGGAGCTCGCCTCCACCCCCGGCGGCGCCGGCTACGCCGATGCGCTGCGGGAACTCTTCGACCTCGATCCGCAGGCCGTGGCTGCCGTCAGCCGTGCCGACTCGCGGACCTCACGGGAGCCGTCATGAACGACACCACCACACCGCTGCGCCTCGGCACCCGCCGCAGCAAGCTGGCCATGGCCCAGTCCGGGCAGGTCGCCGAGGCCGTGCAGCAGCTCACCGGCCGCCCCGTCGAGCTGGTCGAGATCACCACGTACGGCGACGTCTCGCGCGAGCACCTCGCGCAGATCGGCGGCACCGGCGTCTTCGTCTCCGCGCTGCGCGACGCGCTGCTCGCGGACGAGATCGACTTCGCCGTGCACTCGCTGAAGGACCTGCCGACCCAGCAGCCCGACGACCTCGCGCTCGCCGCGATCCCGGTCCGCGAGGACCCGCGCGACGCGCTGGTGGCCCGTGACGGGCTCACCTTCGAGGAGCTCCCGGACGGTGCGCGCATCGGCACCGGTTCGCCGCGCCGCATGGCGCAGCTCAACGCCTGGGCGCGCACGCTCGGCCGGCGCATCGAGACCGTGCCGATCCGCGGCAACATCGACACCCGGCTCGGCTACGTCGCCAAGGGCGAGCTGGACGCCGTCGTGCTCGCCGCAGCCGGTCTGACCCGACTCGGCAGGATCGGGGAGGTCACCCAGTTCCTGGAGACCGACGCAGTTCTGCCCGCCCCCGGCCAGGGGGCCCTGGCGATCGAGTGCGCCGTGACCAACGCACCCCTCGCCGCGATGCTCGCCGAGCTCGACGACCCGCACACGCGGGTCGCCGTGACCGCCGAGCGTTCCCTGCTCGCCGCCCTGGAGGCCGGCTGCAGTGCACCCGTGGGTGCACTGGCCGACCTGTTGGCCGTCGGGCAGGTTGTCACCGAAATGCGCCTGCGCGGCGTCGTCGGCACCACCGACGGCTCCACGCTGGTGCAGCTGTCCATCACCGGTCCCGTGCCGGCGTCCAGCGAAGAGGCAGTTGCCATGGGGCAGTTGCTCGCCGCGGAGATGCTCGACAAGGGTGCGGCCGGTCTTATGGGGGAGCGAGCACTTTGAACCCCACCGCCCCGAACCACCCCACGCACGGGCACGTCACCTTCCTCGGTGCCGGACCCGGAGACCCGGGACTGCTGACGCTGCGCGCCGTGGAGGCGCTGGCGGCCGCGGACGTCCTGATCGCCGATCCGCAGGTGCTCGACGTGGTGCGCACGCATGCGCGCGCCCATGTGGACATGCCTGCGCAGACGGTTACTGACGAGGCATCAAAAACCGCGGACATCCCCGTACTCAGGGACACGGCCAATCTTGTCATGTCGGCCGCGCGCAGCGGCAAGCGGGTCGTCCGTGCCGTGCTCGGCGACCCCGGGCTCGACGGCAACGCCGCCGACGAGATGCTGGCCTGCGCCGACGGCGGCATCACCTTCGAGGTGGTGCCGGGCGTCGCCACGGCCGTCGGCGTGCCCGCGTACGCCGGTGTGCCGCTGCACGACGGCCGGGGCGGTGACGTCCGCTTCGTCGACGCCCGCACCGCCACCTGCTGGAGCGAGGTCGGCGCGAGCGAGACGACCGCGGTCGTCTCCACCACGCTCGACACGGTCGTCTCCGCAGCCGGCGAACTGGTCTCCGCCGGACGCAAGCCCGAGACGCCGATGAGCATCACCGTCGCCGGCACCACCACCCGCCAGCGCACCTGGACCGCCACCCTCGGCACGGTCGCCCAGGTGCTCAAGGCCGCCAAGGTGCTGCCCTCGCCCGACGGCGGGCAGCCCGTCATAGCCGTGGTCGGCGAGCGCAGCGCTGCCGAACGGCGCGACCGGCTCTCGTGGTTCGAGTCCAAGCCGCTCTTCGGCTGGAACGTGCTCGTCCCGCGCACCAAGGAGCAGTCCGCCGCGCTCTCCGACCAGCTCCGCTCGTACGGCGCCGTGCCGCACGAGGTGCCGACCATCGCCGTCGAACCGCCGCGCACCCCGCAGCAGATGGAGCGCGCGGTCAAGGGCCTGGTCACCGGCCGCTACGAGTGGATCGCCTTCACGTCCGTCAACGCCGTCAAGGCGGTGCGCGAGAAGTTCGAGGAGTACGGGCTCGACGCGCGCGCCTTCGCCGGCATCAAGGTCGCGGCCGTCGGCGAGCAGACCGCGAAGTCGCTGATCGAGTTCGGCGTCAAGCCGGACCTGGTGCCCAGTGGCGAGCAGTCGGCCGCCGGCCTGCTGGAGGACTGGCCGCCCTACGACCCGGTCTTCGACCCGATCGACCGCGTCTTCCTGCCCCGCGCCGACATCGCCACCGAGACCCTGGTGGCCGGTCTGATCGAGCTGGGCTGGGAGGTCGACGACGTCACGGCCTACCGGACCGTGCGCGCCTCGCCGCCGCCGGCCGAGACCCGCGAGGCGATCAAGGGCGGCGGCTTCGACGCCGTGCTGTTCACCTCGTCCTCCACCGTGCGGAACCTGGTCGGCATCGCCGGCAAGCCGCACAATGTCACCGTCATCGCCTGCATCGGCCCCGCCACCGCGAAGACCGCGGAGGAACACGGCCTGCGGGTGGACGTGCTGTCGCCCGAGCCCTCGGTGCACAAACTCGCCGAGGCGCTCGCGGAGTTCGGCGCGGCCCGGCGCGACGCGGCCCTGGAGGCCGGCGATCCGGTCACCCGCCCGAGCGAGCGGCGGCCCGGATCGCGCAGAAGGGCACGGAGTTGAGCACCACGTACGGAACCTTCCCCGGATCGCGGCCGCGCCGGCTGCGCACCACGCCCGCCATGCGGCGCATGGTCGCGGAGCACCGGCTGCACCCGGCCGACCTGATCCTGCCCGCCTTCGTGCGGGAGGGCATCGCCGAGCCGGTGCCGATCTCCGCCATGCCGGGGGTCGTCCAGCACACCCGCGACACGCTGCGCAAGGCCGCGGTCGAGGCGCTGGAGGCGGGCGTCGCCGGGATCATGCTGTTCGGCGTGCCCGAGGACGCCAACAAGGACGCCCTGGGCACCGCCGGGACGGACCCCGACGGCATCCTCCAGGTCGCCATCCGCGACGTGAAGGCCGAGGTCGGCGACGAGCTCGTCATCATGTCCGACCTCTGCCTGGACGAGTACACCGACCACGGCCACTGCGGCGTGCTCGACGAACAGGGCCGTGTGGACAACGACGCGACGCTGGAGCGCTACGCCGAGATGGCGCAGGTCCAGGCCGACGCGGGCGTCCATGTGGTGGGCCCCAGCGGCATGATGGACGGCCAGGTCGGCGTCATCCGCGACGCCCTCGACCAGACCGGGCACGAGGACGTGTCGGTCCTCGCCTACACCGCCAAGTACGCGTCCGCGTTCTACGGGCCCTTCCGCGAGGCCGTCGGCTCGTCCCTCCAGGGCGACCGCAAGACCTACCAGCAGGACCCGGCGAACGCGCGCGAGTCGCTGCGCGAGCTGGAGCTGGACCTCGCCGAGGGCGCCGACATGGTGATGGTCAAGCCGGCGCTGCCGTACCTGGACGTGCTGCAGCGGGTCGCGGACTCCGTGGACGTGCCGGTCGCGGCGTACCAGATCTCCGGCGAGTACGCGATGATCGAGGCGGCGGCCGCCAACGGGTGGATCGAGCGCGACCGCGCGATCCTGGAGACCCTCACCGGCATCAAGCGGGCCGGCGCGAACATGATTCTGACGTACTGGGCGACCGAGGTCGCCCAGGGGCTGAAGCAGGGCCTGTAGCAGGGGCTGTGGGGGATGGCGGGCCGAAAGTGCCCGTCACCCACACAGGTTGAGTCTCCGGGAATCGGGCTTGATCCGGCGTTCGCAAACCAACATGACTACTGTGCGTGTCAGGATGCTTACGCTACGGAGGCGTGCATGAGTCATGATCCCGAACTCACGGATGACTGGGAGTACACGCTCCAGGTCCCTCCCGACCCCATGGCGCCGTGCATCGCACGGCGCACCCTGCGCACCATCTTCGAGGAACACGGGTTCCTCGAACTGGCCGACACCGCCGAGCTGCTGACCTCCGAGCTCGTCACCAACGCCTACCGCTACTCCGACGGCCCCGCCTCCGTCCGCGTCAAACGCGAGGGCGACCGCGTGCGCGTCGCCGTCTGGGACACCAACCCCCGCCTCCCCGCACTGGACACCGTCTCCCTCCCCGACGCCGAGACCGAGGCCGAACAGGGGCGCGGGCTCGGGCTGGTGCAGTGGTGCGCCGACAGCTGGGGCGGATTCGCCCTGCGCGACCAGCCCCAAGGACTCGTCGGCAAGCTCATCTGGTTCGAACTCGGTGCCGGAGCAAGTGCCGGTGTGCGACAGGGCCCTTCCCGATCCGGGAAGGGCCCTGTCGCATAAGGCGGTTGAGCAGACGGCTGTTACAGGCGCTCGGGCGTCCGCAGGCCCAGCAGCGCCATACCCTGCCGCAGGGTGCGCGCCGTCAGGTCGCACAGGAACAGGCGGTTCTCCACGAGCTCTGCCGACTCCGCCTTCAGCACCGGGCACTGGTCGTAGAACGTCGTGTACGCCGACGCCAACTGGTACAGGTACGCGGCCAGCTTGTGCGGCTCGTACGTCTCCGCAACGCCCGCCAGGGTCTCCGCGAACTCGTCCAGGTGCAGCGCGAGCGCCCGCTCCGCCGGGGCCAGCGCCAGCTCCGGGTGCGCCTTCGGGGCGACCTCGCCCGCCTTGCGCAGGATCGACTGGATGCGCGCGTAGGCGTACTGGAGGTAGACGCTGGTGTCGCCGTTGAGCGAGACCATCTGGTCCAGGTCGAACTTGTAGTCGCGGATCGCCGACGTCGACAGGTCCGCGTACTTCACCGCGCCGATGCCCACCTGCGCGGCACGCTCGGCGATCTCCTCCTCGGAGAGGTCCCGGGCCTTCTCGCGCACCACCGTCGCCGCGCGCTCCACGGCCTCGTCCAGCAGGTCCACCAGACGCACCGTCTCGCCCTCACGGGTCTTGAACGGCTTGCCGTCCTTGCCCAGCACCGTGCCGAACGCCAGCTGCACGGCCTTCACTTCACCGTTCAGCCAGCCCGCCCGGCGGGCCGTCTCGAAGACCATCTTGAAGTGCAGCGACTGCCGCGCGTCCACCACGTAGATCAGGGTGTCCGCGCCCAGCTCCTGCACCCGGTTGCGGATCGCCGACAGGTCCGTCGCCGCGTAGCCGTAACCGCCGTCCGACTTCTGCACGATCAGCGGCACCGGGTTGCCGTCGGGGCCCTTGACGTCCTCGAAGAACACACACAGCGCGCCCTCCGAGCGCACCGCGACACCGGACTCCTCCAGCAGCCGGCACGTCTCGGCGAGCATGTGGTTGTAGCCGGACTCGCCGACCACGTCCGCGTCGTCGATCGTCATGTCCAGCTTGTCGAAGACCGAGTAGAAGTAGATCTTCGACTCGTCGACGAACCGCTGCCACAGTGCGAGGGTCTCCTCGTCGCCCGCCTGCAGGTCCACCACGCGGCGGCGCGCACGCTCCTTGAAGTCCGCATCCGTGTCGAACAGCGCACGCGAGGCCTTGTACAGGCGGTTGAGGTTGGACATCGCCTCCTCGCCCGCGGCCTCGGCGCCCTCGTGGTCCAGCTCGTGCGGGTGCTCCAGCAAGTACTGGATGAGCATGCCGAACTGGGTGCCCCAGTCGCCGATGTGGTGGCGGCTGACCACCTTCTCGCCCGCGAACTCCAGGATCTTCACGACCGCATCGCCGATCACCGCCGACCGCAGGTGACCGACGTGCATCTCCTTGGCCACGTTCGGCTGGGCCCAGTCGATGACGGTCGTGCCCGGCTTCTCCTTCACCGGCACGCCCAGGCGGTCGTCCGCGACCCGCGCCGCCAGCGTCTCGGTGATCGCCCGGTCCGAGAGCGTGATGTTCAGGAAGCCCGGACCCGAGACCTCGATCTCCTGGATCAGGTCACCCGCCGGCAGACCCTCGACGACCTTGGCCGCCAGCTCCCGCGGATTGCCCTTGAGCTTCTTCGCCAGCGCCAGCATGCCGTTGGCCTGGAAGTCCGCCCGGTCGCTTCGTCGCAGCAGCGGGTCGGCGGAACCGGCCTCCGGCAGGGCGGCCGAAAGGGCGTCCGAGATGCGCTGCTGGAGCGTGGAAGCGAGAGAGGGAACCGAAGCCATGGGTATGGGTGCCATTCCGGTAGACGGCAGTCTGGTGATGGCACCGAGTATCCCACGCGCCCACCACGGCACCCCGGGAATTCCCGGCCCCCCGGGCAACCCCGGAACCCGTGCCGCCGTCTGGGACAATGGTCATGCCAGGACCGTCAGGAAGGAAGTGCCGTGGCTCAGGTGCAGAGCAATGAGGCCGACTGGGTCTCCCGATTCGCCGACGAGGTCATCGCCGAAGCGGAGCGCCGTGCCCCCGGCAAACCGATCGTCGTCGCCTCCGGCCTGTCGCCCTCCGGTCCGATCCACCTGGGCAACCTGCGCGAGGTCATGACCCCGCACCTGGTCGCCGACGAGATCCGCCGCCGCGGCCACCAGGTCCGTCACCTGATCTCCTGGGACGACTACGACCGTTACCGCAAGGTCCCGGCCGGCGTCCCCGGCATCGACGAGACCTGGGCCGCCCACATCGGCAAGCCGCTCACCTCGGTGCCCGCCCCGGCCGGCTCCGAGTACCCCAACTGGGCCGAGCACTTCAAGGCCGCCATGGTCGCCTCGCTCGCCGAGCTCGGCATCGAGTACGACCCGATCAGCCAGACCGAGCAGTACACCTCCGGTGTCTACCGCGAGCAGATCCTGCACGCGATCAAGCACCGCGGCGACATCGACGCGATCCTCGACCAGTACCGGACGAAGGACAAGGCCACCGGCCAGCCCAAGGCCAAGCCGCAGCAGAAGCCCGTCGACGAGGCCGAGCTGGAGGCCGCCGAGGGCTCCGGCGCCGCCGCCGAGGACGACGGCAGCGCGGGCGCCGCGGGCTACTTCCCGTACAAGCCCTACTGCGGTGCCTGCGAGCGCGACCTCACCACCGTCACCGGCTACGACGACGCGACCACCGAGCTCGCCTACACCTGCGTGTGCGGCCACTCCGAGACCGTCCTGCTCAGCGAGTTCAACCGCGGCAAGCTGGTCTGGAAGGTCGACTGGCCCATGCGCTGGGCCTACGAGGGCGTCGTCTTCGAGCCCTCCGGCGTCGACCACTCCTCGCCCGGCTCCTCCTTCGTCGTCGGCGGCCAGATCGTCCGCAAGGTCTTCGGCGGCGAGCAGCCCATCGGCCCGATGTACGCCTTCGTCGGCATCAGCGGCATGGCCAAGATGTCCTCCTCCAAGGGCGGCGTCCCCACCCCCGGCGACGCACTGAAGATCATGGAAGCGCCGCTGCTGCGCTGGCTCTACGCCCGCCGCAAGCCCAACCAGTCCTTCAAGATCGCCTTCGACCAGGAGATCCAGCGGCTCTACGACGAGTGGGACAAGCTGGAGAGCAAGGTCGCCGACGGCACCGTGCTCCCCGCCGACGCCGCCGCCCACAGCCGCGCCGTGCGCACCGCCGCCGGCGAGCTGCCGCGCACCCCGCGCCCGCTCCCGTACCGCACGCTCGCCTCCGTCGCCGACATCACCGCCGGCCACGACGAGCAGACGCTGCGCATCCTCAGCGACCTCGACCCCGAGAACCCGGTCACCGGCCTCGACGAGGTCCGCCCCCGGCTCGACCGCGCCGAGCACTGGATCAACACCCAGGTACCGGCCGAGTCCCGCACCATCGTCCGCGACGAGCCCGACACCGAGCTCCTCGCCTCCCTCGACGACCAGGCCAGGGACTCCCTGCGCCTGCTGCTCGAGGGCCTCGACGACCACTGGTCGCTCGACGGGCTCACCACGCTCGTCTACGGCGTGCCCAAGGTCCAGGCCGGCCTGGAGCCGGACGCCAAGCCCACCCCCGAGCTCAAGGTCGCCCAGCGGTCCTTCTTCGCCCTGCTCTACCACCTGCTGGTGAGCCGGGACACCGGCCCGCGCCTGCCCACGCTGCTGCTCGCCGTGGGCGCCGACCGCGTGCGCAAGCTGCTCGCGGTCTGAGCAGCACGAACCCGAGCAACACGAAAGGGCCGCCCTTCGGGGCGGCCCTTTCGGCTGTCCTGCCGGCTACTTCTTGTTGGCGTTGCCCACCGCCGTCACGGCCTGCTTGGCCGCGTCCTGGGCGTTCTTCGTCATGTCGCCGGCGTCGGGCGTCTTCGCGCCCTCGTAGCCCGCGCCGCTGTACTTCACGGTGATGACGACGTTGGCCGTGCGGGCCACGACCGTCTCGTTCTGGAAGTCGTTGTCGTCCTTCTTCGTCTGCGACGAGATGGTGGTGGCCTCGTCGCCGATGCCGGACGTCTTCTCCGACTTCGCGTCCTTGGCGCCGTCCGCCGTGGTCGCCGCGGTCGCCTGCTTCGCGGCGAAGTCCGTGGCGCGCTTCTCGCCCGTGCCGAGGGTGGGGTCCGAGGCGAATCGCTTCAGCGAGACCGTCAGCGAACGGAACTGCTGGTTCTTGACGTCCTCGGAGTTCAGGCCGCTCCAGAAGCAGCTCGCCGAGTCGTTGACGTCGCTGGAGGGTAGTGCCTTGCCCTCCTTCTTGTCGGCCTTCGGCACCAGATTGTCGATGGCCTTCTCGTCGAGGGTCTTGCAGACCTCCGGCAGCTTGGCGAACGCCGCCGCCTTCACCGTCGGCGTGGCGTTGGGCGTCGCCGACTGCGACGGCTTGCCCGATTCCTTCTTCTCGCCGCCGCCCCCGCCCGACGAGCAGCCGGTGGCGACGAGCATCACCGGTACTGCGGCGCAGGCGAGGATTCGGGCGAGTCGCGGGGCTGTACGTCGGTGCATGGGTCCTTCGCTCATTCGATGGGGGATGTGGCGTGGGAGTTGTCGCGTGGGAGATGTCGCGTCATGCGGCACGGTACGCGGCCCGCGCCCGGCGCAGGCCCGATCGGGGCGGTACTCGCCGGGGCGGTGCGCCGAAGTGCGCTAATTGCCGAAGTGCCCCGCATCGAGCTCACGGGCCAGGCCGTGCGCCTTGCCCTGCAGGTCCTGGGGGGAGGGCACGTGCTGCTTGTCCGTCGACCACTGGTCGTACGCGATCGTCACCAGCACGTTGGACGACCGGAAGACGACCGTCACGTCACGGTGCACGCCCGAGGCCGCCGTGGCCAGCCTGTCGTCGATGAACGCGTCGTCGCCGAGGTCGTCGAGCGTCCGGGGCGCGAGGGCCGGGTCGGCGGAGGGGGAGGCGGAAGCGGAGGCCGAGGGGGACGCGGCGGGGGAGGCCGACAGCTGCGGGCCGGGCGCATTGCCGGTGCTCGCACTCGGGGAGGGCGCGGAGGCGCTCGGGGAGGGCGAACCGGAGGCCACCGGGATGTGCGCGGCGGTCGACTGGCGCGCGTAGAGCTGCTGGGCGCGGGCCTCGTCGCTCACGCCCGGCTGGTACGACACCACGCGCTCGAAGTCGACCGACAGGTGCCGGGCGCCGTCCGGCGACTCCACCTTCCAGCTGCAGCCGACGCGGCGGTCGGTGTCATAGGTGATCGTGGGCTGGCCCTTGTAGATCTTGTCGGCGCCGGCATCGTCGTCGTCGGTCGCGGTCGCGCCGCCCGGCAGCATCCGGCGCAGTGTGTCGCGGTCGACGTAGCTGCACGGCTCGGGGAGGCTGTGGTACTTCCCCGGCTGCGCGGCGGGCGCCGAGGCCCCTGCGCGTCCCGGCCTGGCATCGTCGGTCCCGCCCGTGGCGCCGGACCTCGAGCTGCACCCCGCGAGCCCGGCCGCGAGCACGACCGCGGCCAGTGCGGCTGCCGGTGCGTACGCCCTGTGCTGCACTGTCCGTGGCTCCCTTCGCCCGAAAACTGGTTGCCCCCGCATGGCGGTGGCCGGGAACAATGTCTACCGCACGGGCCGCCGCGCCCGCCGGTTCGCTGTCGCGGATGAGCGGTTGGTCCGCCTTTTTGCTTTATCGACATTTTTCGGGGGAATGAGGAAGGTATGTCCTACACCGAGGTGCCCGGCGCCCGCGTGCCCATCCGCATGTGGGCGGATCCCGCCACGGTCGAGCCGGTCGCCATGCAGCAGCTGCGCAACGTCTCCACCCTGCCGTGGATCGAGGGCCTGGCCGTCATGCCGGACGTCCACTTCGGCAAGGGGGCGACGGTCGGCTCCGTGATCGCCATGCGCGGAGCGGTGTGCCCGGCTGCGGTCGGCGTGGACATCGGCTGCGGCATGTCCGCGGTGAAGACGTCGCTGACGGCGAACGACCTGCCGGGCGACCTGTCGCGACTCCGCTCGCGGATCGAGGCGGCGATCCCGGTCGGCTTCTCGATGCACGACGACCCGGTCGACCCGCGCCGGCTGCACGGGCTGCCGACGGCGGGGTGGGACGACTTCTGGGGGCGGTTCGACGGGGTCGCGGAGGCGGTCAAGTTCCGTCAGGGGCGGGCGCTTCGGCAGATGGGGACGCTTGGCGGAGGAAATCACTTCTGCGAATTTTGCATCGATGGCCAGGGGTCGGTCTGGCTCATGCTGCACTCCGGCTCCCGGAACATCGGCAAGGAGTTGGCCGAGTATCACATTGGGCGGGCTCGGAAACTGTCGCACAACCAGAATCTGGTTGATCGTGACCTCGCCGTCTTCCTGGCGGGCACCCCGGAGATGGCGGCCTACCGGCATGACCTGTTCTGGGCGCAGGAGTACGCGCGGCACAACCGCGAGATCATGATGGCCCTGTACAAGGATGTGGTCCGCAGGGAGTTCGCGAAGGCGAACGTTACATTCGAGCCGGTCATCTCTTGCCACCACAACTACGTGGCCGAGGAGACATACGAGGGTGTCGACCTGCTCGTGACCCGCAAGGGCGCGATTCGTGCGGGTGGCGGCGAGTACGGCATCATCCCGGGCTCGATGGGCACCGGCTCGTACATCGTGCGCGGCCTGGGCAACGAGGCGTCGTTCAACTCCGCGTCGCACGGCGCCGGTCGGCGCATGAGCCGCAACGCCGCGAAGAAGCGCTTCTCCGAGCAGGACCTGGCGGAGCAGACGCGGGGTGTCGAGTGCCGCAAGGACCGTGGCGTGGTCGACGAGATCCCGGCTGCGTACAAGCCCATCGAGCAGGTCATGGAGCAGCAGCGGGACCTCGTCGAGGTCGTGGCGAAGCTCAAGCAGGTCGTGTGCGTGAAGGGTTGACGGGCACGGGCGGCCGCATGGCCGCCCGGCCGATCAACACCGGGCCCGTTACGGCCAGTTGACACAACGTTCACTCCATCCCCCCTCCCCCCGACGCATACGCGCCCCGAGAGTCGGAATGGTCACTCTGTGGCTTCACCCGACTCCAGGGAGGGACATCCATGCCTGATCTGACACGCCGCAGACTTCTCGGTACGGCGGCGGGCGTGGCCGGTGGCGGTGCGGCGTTGGCGTTGTTGCCGCCCAGTGTGCAGCGGGCCGTGGCGGCGGGGGCCGTCGAGGGCGGTTCGCTCAAGGACGTCAAGCACGTGGTCCTGCTGATGCAGGAGAACCGGTCGTTCGACCACTACTTCGGCACTCTCAAGGGCGTCCGCGGCTTCGCCGATCCCCATGCGCTGAAGCTGCCGAACGGGCGCAGTGTGTTCCATCAGCCCGACAAGGAGAATCCGAAGGGCTATCTGCTGCCCTTCCACCTCGACACGCGCAAGACGAGTGCGCAGGCGATCCCGTCCACGAGCCACGAGTGGGGTGTGCAGCACGAGGCGTGGAACGGCGGGAGGATGGACCGGTGGCTGCCGGCGCACCGCAGACCCGATGCGGACGGGAAGGACGCCCCGTACGTGATGGGGTACCACACGCGCGAGGACATTCCCTTCCAGTTCGCGCTCGCCGAGACGTTCACCGTCTGCGACAACTACTTCTGTTCGGTCTTCGGGCCGACCTGGCCGAACCGGCTGTACTGGATGACGGGCACGATCGATCCGGGCGGCACCCGGGGCGGGCCCGTCGTCGACAACACCGCGCCGTCGCCGTACCGCTGGACCACGTACGCGGAGCGGCTGCAGGCGGCCGGGGTCAGCTGGCGCGTGTACCAGCAGGAGGACAACTACGGCACGAACATGCTGGAGGAGTTCCGGCAGTTCAAGCACCTCAAGCCGGGCAATCCGCTGTACGAGCGGGGGGTGCGCAAGACGCCGGAGGGGACGTTCGAGGAGGACGCCCGCAACGACCGGCTGCCGGCGGTCTCCTGGATCCTGCCGACGGGGCACCAGTCCGAGCACCCGGACTATCTGCCGGCGGCTGGTGCGGACTTCGTGGCGAAGAAGATCGAGGCCATCGCCGACAATCCGGAGGTGTGGCGGAAGACGGTCTTCATCCTCAACTACGACGAGAACGACGGCCTGTTCGATCATGTGCCGCCGCCGGTGCCGCCGAAGGGGACGAAGGACGAGTATGTGAAGGGGCTGCCGATCGGCGGCGGGTTCCGGGTGCCGTGTCTGATCGTCTCGCCGTGGACGGTGGGCGGCTGGGCGGCGGGGGAGGCCTTCGACCACACGTCGACGCTGCGTTTCGTGGAGCGGGTGACGGGGGTGCGGGAGCCGAACATCAGCGCCTGGCGGCGGCGGGCCTTCGGGGACCTGACGTCGGCGTTCGGGTTCGGGGCGCCGGCCGGGAAGGCGCCGGGCGTTCCGGGTGACACCGCGGAGCAGCTGCGGCAGGCGGAGTGGGAGGTCTCCCACCTGCCGAAGCCGAAGCTGCCGGGGGCCGACCAGCACGAGCCGCGGCAGGAGCCGGGGACCCGGCCCCGGCGGTGACGACCCCGTTCAGTCCGTCCGGTCCCGCTGTTCGTACTCGTGGCGCAGTTCGCGCCAGCGGTTGAGGGTCCAGCGGGACCAGTCGGCGGGGTGTCCGGCCAGGGACATGAGCAGGTACTCGAAGTGGTGGTGCCAGCCCGCGAGGCAGTCGAGGCGGTCGTCGGTGGTGCCGGTGCGCTCGTTGGTGAAGTGCAGCAGGGTGCCGCCGACGCTGGCGGGGGCGTGTTCGAGGTCGAAGCGGATGCGGCCGTGGACGGCGACGGTGTATTCGACGCGCCGCGGCGGGTCCCAGGCGGTGACGTGGCCGGGGGCGACCGTGGCCGTCCCCTCGGTGTCGGTGTTGAGCCAGCGCAGCGTGATGGCGCCGCCTTCGCGCTGTTCGAAGGGCTCGGCGGCGGCCAGCCAGGCGGGCAGGCCCTCGGGTGTGGCGATGGCCTGCCAGACCTGGTCCAGGGGGTACGGGAGCGACAGTTCGTACCGCAGGGTGTGGCTGTCGCCCTCCGTCTCGGACGTGCCGTACGGGGAGGGGATCTCCATGGTCCAGACCTACCATGCAGGCCTGGACCGCGCCGCTCAGACTCCGGCGTAGGAGTGCTTGCCGCCGAGGAAGATGTTCACCCCGTAGTAGTTGAAGAGGTAGCAGGCGAAGGCCAGCAGGGCGAGGTAGGCGGCCTTGCGCCCCTTCCAGCCGGCGGTGGCCCGGGCGTGCAGGTAGCAGGCGTAGGCGACCCAGGTGATGAAGGCCCAGACCTCCTTGGGGTCCCAGCCCCAGTAGCGGCCCCAGGCGGCCTCGGCCCAGATGGCGCCCGCGATGATCGTGAACGTCCACAGCGGGAAGACCGTGGCGTTGATGCGGTAGGCGAACTTGTCGAGCGTCGCGGCCGAGGGCAGGCGGGACATGACGTTGCCCCAGGCGCCGCCGGCGTCGCGGCTCACGGCGAGCTTGGCCTCGTAGCTGTCGCGGAAGAGGTAGAAGAGCGTCGAGACCGAGGCGACCCACATCGCGGCACCGCAGAAGATCGCACAGGAGACGTGGATCCACAGCCAGTACGAGTGCAGGGCGGGCACCAGCTGGTCGCTGGCGGTGTAGAGCACGGAGACGGCGAGGCCGAGGTCGAGCAGGATCGAGGTGACCAGCGGCAGGCCGAGCCAGCGGACGTTCTTCTTCGCGACGAGCAGTCCGAGGTAGACCGCGACGGCGACCGAGCCGAAGGTGGTCGAGAACTCGTACATGTTGCCCCAGGGGGCGCGCTGCACGGACAGGGCCCGGCTGAGCACGCCGCTCACGTGGAGGGCCCAGGCGAGGACGGTGAGCGAGATGGCGATGCGGCCGTAGAGGTCGCCCTGCTCGCTGGTGCCGGCGGCGCCGGGGCCGTCGGGGACGTCCCGGCTGCCGGGGGCGGAGCGGGTGACGACCTTGGGGCGCTCCAGGACGGCGGTGCCGCCGCCCTGTTCGGCGCTGCGCGTGGTGACGGTGACCGTGGTGGTCTCCTGCGCCTCGGTGGTGATGGCGGCTGCCGTGCGGCCGACGGCGCTGCGGCTGCCGAAGACCCACTCGGTGATGTGCGCGAGGAAGGCCAGGGTGTAGACGGCCATGGCCGAGTAGATCAGATAGTTGCTGAGGTGGGCCAGGTTCTCGTTGGTTGCGGCGGCGAGGGTCACGCGCGCGCTCCTTCGGACGGTTCGGCGGGGTCTGCGGAGTCGGTGGGCGCCGGGGAGCCGTCGGCCGCGACCGGGGCGTCGGGCTGCAGGGCGGCGGCGATGTCGGCGAGCTCCTCGGGCAGCTTGGCGGACTCGCTGCGGCCGAGGCCGGCGAGCTCCACGACGGTGCGGCCGTCGGTGCCGGGCAGGGCCCGGATCCAGACGCGGCGGCGCTGGACGAACAGCGAGCCGATGAGGCCGAGGACCGCGGCGACGGCGCCGGCGAGGGCCCACTCGTCGCCGGGCTTCTGGGAGACCTGGAAGGTGGCCCACTGCTTGATGCCGTCGAAGTGCAGGGTGCCGGCGCCGTCGGGCAGCGTCATGGTGTCGCCGACCGTGAGGAGCTTGGCGAACGGCGAGCCGTCCTTCTCCGTGTACTGCTTCATCTTCGACACGTCGAGCTGGTAGACGCTCTGCGGGACGCCGGAGTCGACGCCGAGGCTGCCCTTGTAGGCGGTGAGGACCAGGCCCGGGTTGTCCAGGGCGGGGAACTGGGACAGCATCGTGCCGGTCTTCAGGTCCAGGGTGGGGACGAAGTTGCCCTTGAAGCCGATCTGGACCTTGTTGCCGTCCTTGTCCCGCATGTCGGGGACCTTGGCGACGGTGGTCTCGGTGACGTTGCTGTCGAGGGGCAGCGCGGGCATCGGGCCCTTGAAGGCGACGTTGCCCCGGCCGTCGCGGAAGGTCACCATCGGCGCGTAGCCGTGGCCGATCAGGTAGACCTTGGAACCGGCCGTCTCCAGCGGTTCGTTGACCTTGATGGTGGCCTTGCGGGTGCTGCCGTCGGAGCCGTCCGAGTACGTGATGTGGGCGGCGTAGTCGCGCGGGGTGCCCTTCTGCGGGCCGGTGCGCTCGTAGCTCCCGGAGAAGCTGTCGAGGCTGAAGCTGAAGGGGTCGAGGTCGTCGGCGCGGAAGAGCGAGCCGGACTTGAAGTCGTCGTACTGGGTGAGGGTGTTGGCGAAGCCGTCCCCCTCGACGACGAGCTTGCCGCCCTCGGACTTCCACAGCTGTCCGGCGGCGAAGGCGAGCAGCAGGACGATGAGGGAGATGTGGAAGAGGAGGTTGCCGGCCTCGCGCAGGTAGCCCTTCTCGGAGGCGACGGCGGTCCCGGAGCGCTCGACGCGGAAGCGGCGGCGGCGCAGCACCTTCTCGGCCGCGGCCAGCACCTGCTCGGGTGCGGCGTCGGTGCGCCAGGTGGCGTGCGCGGGCATGCGGGTGAGCAGGCGGGGGGCGGCCGGGGGGCGGCCGCGGAGCTGGCCGACGAACTGCCAGGTGCGCGGGATGATGCAGCCGATGAGCGAGACGAACAGCAGGATGTAGATCGCGGAGAACCACACCGAGCTGTAGACGTGGAAGAGCTGGAGCTTCTCGTAGACCGGCGTCAGCGTCTTGTGGCTGTCCTTCCACGCCTGGGCCTTGACCTCGTCGACGCTGCTCTGCGGGACGAGGGAGCCCGGGATGGTGGCGAGGGAGAGCAGGAAGAGCAGGATCAGGGCGACCCGCATGGAGGTGAGCTGCCGCCAGAACCAGCGGGCCCAGCCGAGGCCCTCGCGGGCGGTCCAGGCCAGGGCGCCGAGGACGCCGGGCCTGCGGACGCCGCCGAAGGAGCCGGGCACGGCGGTGCCGGTGCCTCCGGCGGTGTCCTCGGCCGGGGCCGTGGACAGGGCGGCGCGTGCGGCGGTCTCGTCCGCCGCGGCGTTCGACGGGGCGTCGGTGTCTGCGGTGCCCGCGGTATCCATGGTGCTGTCGCTCCTGGCCATTGTCAGATTCCCGGGGTGAAGTTCGCGGTCCACGTCTGCATCTCCTGGACCATGCTGTCCCACACCCCTGTCACGAGGAGCACGCCGACCGCGACGAGCATCCCGCCGCCCAGCCGCATGACCCAGGCGTAGTGCCGCTTGACCCAGCCGAAGGTGCCGAGTGCGCGGCGGAAGGCCACTGCGGCGAGCACGAAGGGCACGCCGAGTCCGGCGCAGTACGCGACGGTGAGCAGGGCTCCCCGTCCGGCGCTGGCCTGGTTCTGGGAGAGGGTGAGCACGGCGGCGAGCGTCGGGCCGATGCACGGTGTCCAGCCGACGCCGAAGAGCACGCCCAGCAGCGGTGCGCCGGCGAGGCCCATCGTGGGTCTGGTGTGGAAGCGGAACTCGCGCTGTCCGAAGCGGTTGAGGACGCCCATGAAGGCGAGGCCCAGCACGATGGTCAGCGCGCCGAGCACCGTGTTGATCTGCTCCTTGTAGTCCTGCAGCGTCTGCCCGAAGTAGCCGAAGGCGGCGCCGGAGGAGACGAAGACGGCCGTGAAGCCGAGCACGAAGAGCGAGGCCCCGGCGACCATCCGGCCGCGCCGGGCCTCGGCGAGGTCGGTGCCGCTGACGCCGGTGACGTAGGAGAGGTAGCCCGGCACGAGCGGCAGCACGCACGGGGAGAAGAAGGAGATGAGGCCGCCGAGCACCGCGACCGGCAGGGCCAGCAGCAGGGCGCCGGACAGGACGGTGTGGTTGTACCCGTCGGAGGCGGCAAGGGTGATCACGGGAGCCACGGAGGTCACCGGGTCACTTCTCCGCGATCAGCGGGTCGAGCGTCTCGCGCAGCTCGTCCTCGCCGAGGCCCTTGAGCGCCCGGGCGGCGATCCTGCCGTTCCGGTCGATGAAGATCGTGGAGGGGATGGCCTGCGGGTTGAGGCTGCCCTTGGGGAAGCGCAGCAGCAGCTTGCCGGAGGAGTCGTGCAGGCTCGGGTACGGGACCTCGAACTCCTTCTCGAAGGCGATCGCGGTCGCGGGGTCGGGGTCGCGGGTGTCGAGCCCGACGAACTGCACGCCCTTGTCCTTGTAGTCGTTGGCGACCTTCACGAGGTTCTTGGCCTCGGCCCGGCAGGGCGAGCACCACGAGCCCCAGACGTTGAGGACGACGATCTTGCCCTTGAACTCGGGGTCCTTGGCGACGTCGAGGTCCTTGCCGTCGAGGGTCTTGCCGGACAGGTCCGGGGCGTCCTGCCTGCCGTCCTTGTCCTTGACCAGTTCGACGCCGCCCGAGCCCTGTACGAACTGCGTCTGTCCGCCGCTCTTGGGGCCGCCCGACCCGCAGGCGGTGAGCACGAGGGCGGCGAGGGCGGAGCCGGCGGCCAGCAGGGTGGTACGACGGCGGGAAGGGTGGCGTCGAAGGGCGCGGCAGGCACTCATGTGAAAAGTTTCGCATGGGCGATTCGGGGATCTTCCGCGCCCCCCTCACCGGCTCTTCAGTGGCCTGCGGCACTCCACTTCTCGCCGACCTCCAGCGTGCGCAGGTGCTTCATGACCTTCGGGTCCTGGACGTCGAGCCAGTCGACGAACTGCCGGAAGGAGACCAGCCGCACGTCCTTGTGCCGTTCGTCGGCGATGTGTTTGAGCGCTTCTTCCACGGCGTCCATGTAGATTCCGCCGTTCCAGTCCTCGAAGTGGTTGCCGATGAAATAGGGCGCCCGATTCGTTTCGTACGCCCGCTCGAAACCGGAGATGAAGGAATCCGTGGCCTGCTGCCGCCAGTTCGGATAGTGGTCGGTGCGGCCGTGCAGGCTGTTCTTCGACTGGTTGGCGAGGATGTTGTAGTCCATGGAAAGCACCTCGAAGGAGTGACCCGGGAAGGGGATCTGCTGCAGCGGCAGGTCCCAGATCCCGTGTCGTTTCCGCGGCCAGATCTGTTCTCCGCCGGGGTTGCTCGCGTCGTAGCGCCAGCCGAGCTTCCGGGCGACCGGCAGCAGACTCTCCTGGTTGAGCAGGCAGGGGGTGCGGCCGCCGACGAGTTCCTCGCGATAGTCGAAGGGCAGCGGTTCGACGTCGGTGAATCCGGTGTGGGTGCGCCATTCGGTGACGAAGGAGACCGCCTGTTCGATCTCCCATTCCCAGTCCTCGGGTTCCCAGTGGGCGACCGAGCCGCGGCCGGAGCAGAAGTGGCCGTTGAAGTGGGTGCCGATCTCGTGCCCCTCCAGCCAGGCCGCACGGATGTTGCGCAGGGTCTCCTTGACGTGCTCGTCGGAGAGATAGCCGATGTCGGAGGCGCCGCGGGGATTGTTCGGGGGGCGATAGGCGTGTCGTCTGTCCTCGGGCAGGCAGTAGATTCCGGAGAGGAAGAAGGTCATCCGGGCGCCGTGATTCCGGGCCAGTTCCCGGAAGCGCGGGAAAAGGCCGTTGCCCACTTCTCCGGCGCCGTCCCAGGAGAAGACGACGAACTGCGGCGGTCTCTCGCCCGGCTCCAGCTGTTGGGGCGGGGGCGGCTGATTGGGCTGTTCGGCGAGGACGGCCGCGGAGCCGTCGCCGATCCGCCGGGGCTTCGCGCGGGTGCTCGGTTTTGCGGCGGGGCCGTCGGACAGACCCGCCGTACATCCGGCGACCGCCGGTGCAACGGCCGCGACCGCTCCCCATCCGAGGAGATCCCGCCGGCTGATCCCGCCCATGTCGCTCTCCCTCATTGCTCCCTGTGTCGCCCATACAAGACGACTTCGGGTGAGAGGGCGCGTCGGAATACGGCAAACGCCGGACGGTCTGCTATTGCAGCCCGTCCGGCGTCTGTCTGCGTCTTCCGGTGAAAACGGCTCAGGCGCCGAACGCCTTGGCCCCGCCCTTCACCGGCTTGGCGCCGGCCAGGAGATGAGCGGGCACCAGATCGCGGGCCGGCTCGCTGTAGCCCACCGAAACGATCTTGTCGCCGCGGTAGGTGAAGGTCGTCAGGCTCGCCAGCGTGCACTGCCGCTTGCGCGGGTCGTGCCACAGCCGCCGCTTCTCCACGAAGCTGCGCACGATCCAGATCGGCAGCTGGTGGCTCACGCACACCGCCTCGTGGCCGCGGGCCGCGTCGCGCGCCCGGTCCAGCGCGGCCATCATCCGCACGACCTGCTCGACGTACGGCTCGCCCCAGGACGGGCGGAACGGGTTCGTCAGGTGCCGCCAGTTGGCGGGCTTGCGCAGCGCGCCGTCGCCCACGCCGAAGGTCTTGCCCTCGAAGACGTTCGCCGCCTCGATCAGCCGCTCGTCCGTGGCCAGGTCCAGGCCGTGCGCCTTGGCGATCGGCGTGGCCGTCTCCTGGGCGCGCTCCAGCGGGGACGCCACCACGTGCGTGACGTCCCGGTCGGCCAGGTGCTCGGCGACCCGGTCGGCCATCTGCCGGCCCAGCTCGGAGAGGTGGTAACCGGACCGGCGGCCGTAGAGCACGCCCTCGGGGTTGTGGACCTCGCCGTGCCGCATCAGGTGCACGACAGTGATGTCGTCGTTGCTCACTTCGCCTCCTCCGTCGCCTCGGCCGCCGCCCGGGCGGCGGCCGGCAGTGCCGCCGCGATCCGCTCGACCGCCGCGCTGTCGTGGGACGTCGAGACGAACCAGGACTCGAAGGCCGACGGCGGCAGGTACACGCCGTTCGCCAGCATCGCGTGGAAGAAGGCGGTGAAGCGGAAGGACTCCTGCTCCCGGGCCTCGGCGTAGTTCGTCACCCCGGCCTCGGTGAAGAAGACCGAGAACATGTTCCCCGCGGTCTGCAGCCGGTGGGCCACGCCCGCCTTGGTGAGCGCCTCGGTGACCAGGCCGCTGATCTCCGCCGAGACCGCGTCGACCTTGTCGTACGCCGCGTCGTCCAGCAGCCGCAGCTGCGCCAGGCCCGCGGCCGTGGCGACCGGGTTCCCGGAGAGCGTGCCCGCCTGGTAGACCGGGCCCGCCGGGGCCAGGTGGGCCATCACGTCCGCACGGCCGCCGAAGGCCGCCGCCGGGAAGCCGCCGCCCATGACCTTGCCGAAGGTCATCAGGTCCGGCGCGACCCCGTCGATCCCGTACCAGCCCGCCTTCGAGACGCGGAAGCCGGTCATCACCTCGTCGGAGATGAACAGCGCGCCGTTCTCCGTGCAGGCCGCCTTCAGGCCCGCGTTGAAGCCCGGCAGCGGCGGGACCACGCCCATGTTGCCCGGCGACGCCTCGGTGATCACGCAGGCGATCTCGCCCGGGTGCGCACGGAAGGCCGCGCGCACCGCGTCGAGGTCGTTGTAGGGGAGCACGATGGTGTCCCCGGCCTGGGCGCCGGTGACGCCCGGGGTGTCGGGCAGCCCGAAGGTGGCCAGGCCCGAGCCGGCCGCGGCCAGCAGGGCGTCCACGTGGCCGTGGTAGCAGCCCGCGAACTTGACGACCTTGGCGCGGCCGGTGAAGCCGCGCGCGAGCCGGATCGCCGACATGGTCGCCTCGGTGCCGGAGGACACCAGGCGCACCTGCTCGACGGGCGCGATCCGGGCGACGATCTCCTCCGCCAGGGCCACCTCGCCCTCGCCGGGCGTGCCGAAGGAGGTGCCGCGGGAGACGGCCTGCTGCACGGCCGAGAGCACCTCGGGGTGGGAATGGCCGAGAATCATCGGTCCCCACGAACACACGAGGTCCACATATTCCCGGCCGTCCGCGTCGGTCAGGTACGGGCCGCTGCCGGACACCATGAACCGGGGCGTACCGCCCACGGCGCGGAACGCGCGCACGGGAGAGTTCACGCCACCGGGCGTGACGGCCGCCGCGCGGTCGAAGAGCGTCTGCGAGACTGGGGCTTGGTATGGGTACGGGTAGCTCACACCAGCCATGGTCTCAGAGCGGTACGAGCGGTTGCGTCCGGGCGTTTCGCACGTCGTGCACGGGGGAGGTCTCTGAGACGATGATCGGGTTGCGCGGCGGGGGCTGTGCTGGCTGAAAAAGCGGTCGGGTGGAGATATGCATCGCGGTGGCGGATTGGGCGAGGGCACCGATGACCTGGGGCCCGAGCGCGCCGAGCAGACCCGCAGGGGACGGCACCGGCGCGCCGGCGGCCACGAGGAGCAGAGCCCGGAGCCGGTCCCCGGGAGCACGGCAGGCACGGAGAGCACGGAAAGCAGGAGTGGCCGGGTGGGGGTGACCTACAAGTACTTCGGGGCCCCCAACGGTGCGACCGCTGCCCGCGTCCCCATCTCCATGCGCCCCGAGGAACTCGGCGGTGACGAGCTGGGCATGGGCGGCATGTTCACCAGGATCAAGCCGGAGACGGTGGCCGCCATGGTCCTCACCGGCATCGAGGGCATACCCCTGCACAAGGTTCCCCCGCTCGAACTGGTCGTCCTCCACCCCGACTACGCGGTGGTCAAGCTGCCCATGACCGTCGTCGACCCGCTGCGCGGCATCGGCGAGGAGGCGGTCGGCGCCGCCGCCTTCATCTGGTCCACCGTCCCCGACCGGGGCGGTCCGCGTGACGCCTTCACCGTCTACAAGCTGCTGCACGAGTGGCAGGACTTCTCGCACCGCCTGCATGAGGCGGGACATCAGCCGTATTGCCTCGTCTGGCCGTAGCGGTTCGTCTGCGGCTCGTTCGTGGTTGCTCGCGCAGTTCCCCGCGCCCCTTCGGGGCACGGAACCGATTAGCCTGCCCGGCATGCTTGCCGCACGCTCCATCGCCCTCTTCGTCCTCGCCGCCCTCCTCGAGATCGGCGGAGCCTGGCTCGTCTGGCAGGGCGCCCGCGAGCATCGCGGATGGGCGTGGATCGGGGCCGGGATCGTCGCGCTGGGTGCGTACGGATTCGTCGCCACGCTCCAGCCGGACGCCCACTTCGGCCGCATCCTCGCCGCGTACGGCGGGGTGTTCGTCGCCGGCTCGCTGGCCTGGGGCATGGTCGCCGACGGGTACCGGCCCGACCGCTACGACGTGATCGGCGCCCTGGTCTGCCTGGCGGGCGTCGCCGTGATCATGTACGCGCCGAGAGGGCGCTGACGGCTTATCCTGCGAGCGATCACGCGCGAATGCGTCCCGCCGTCCCCAGGAGGCCCGTTGTGAGCACCCGTACCGCCGTCATCACCGGCGCCAGCAGCGGCATCGGCGCCGCCACCGCGCGGCAGCTGGCCGCCGCCGGGTACCGGGTCGTGCTCACGGCGCGCCGCGAGGACCGGATCCGGGCGCTGGCGGCGGAACTGCCGAACGCGGTGGCGCAGGTGCTGGACGTGACCGACCGGGCCGCCGTCGACGCCTTCGCGGCCTCGCTGGACCGGGTCGACGTGCTGGTCAACAACGCGGGCGGGGCGATCGGTGCGGACCGGGTGGCCGACGCCGATCCGGCCGACTGGCGCACGATGTACGAGACCAACGTGCTCGGCGTGCTGAACGTGACGCAGGCGCTGCTGCCCGCACTGCGGGAGAGCGGCGACGGGACGGTGCTCGTCGTCTCCTCGACGGCGGGGCTCTCCACCTACGAGGGCGGGGGCGGGTACGTCGCCGCCAAGCACGGTGCGCATGTGATCGCCGAGACGCTGCGGCTGGAGCTGTGCGGGGAGCCGGTGCGGGTCGTTGAGGTCGCGCCCGGGATGGTGAAGACCGGTGAGTTCGCCCTGACCCGCTACCGCGGGGACGAGGAGAAGGCGGCCGCGGTCTATGCGGGCGTCGCCGAGCCGTTGACGGCCGAGGACGTTGCGGAGACGATCACCTGGGCGATCACTCGCCCGTCCCATGTGAACATCGATCTGCTCGTCGTCCGCCCCCGTGCCCAGGCGTCCAACTACAAGGTGCACCGCGAGGGCTGAGGGCCGACGCCGGGCCGCACGACCGAGGAGCCGTCCTGCCATGCGCGTCATCGACTTCGATCACCTCGTCCTCAACGTCTCGGACGCCGAGCGGTCCCTGGCCTTCTACTGCGGCCCGCTCGGGCTGGAGCCGGTGCGGGTGGAGGAGTGGCGCGCGGGGCAGGTGCCGTTCCCGTCGGTGCGGGTGAGCCCGACGACGATCATCGACCTGGTGGAGGGGCCGCGCGGGGAGTCCAACGTGGATCACCTGTGCCTGGTCGTTGAGCCGCTGGACTGGCAGGGCGTGATCGATGCGGGCGTCTTCGACGTGGTCCGTGGGCCGAGCCACAACTTCGGTGCCAGGGGAATGGCGGAGTCGCTGTACGTCCGGGACCCGGACGGGAACGTGGTCGAGCTGCGGTGGTATCCGCAGGACCGGGTGGGCTGAGCGTTCGGGTGCGGGTCGTTCGTGGTTGCTCGCGCAGTTCCCCGCGCCCCTGACGGGGCGCGTCCCGTACCGCCTCAGTCCTTGTCCTTGTCCAAGGACCGCAGGAAGTCCGGGTTGTCGTCCGGCGCGACCCACTGCCGTTCGGTCGCCCGTGCCGGTGCACGGCGCGGGCGGCCCGCCGCCAGCCACGCCACCGGGCCCACCAGGACCTCGCCGAAGAGCAGGATGACGAACACCCAGGCGATCTTCGGCAGGCCCCGCACCTCGTTCTCGGGGGTGTTCAGGCAGTCCACGAAGGCGTAGATCCACAGCGCCAGGATCAGCAGGAACGGCAGATACCTGAGCATGGAGGCGGCCCCCGGAGTGCGGTGCTGCGGGGCCGCGCGGCAGCCCCAGTGACGGGTCCAGGGTAGTGCGTGCTCGATACTGGAACGCATGGCTTACGACGATCTGCGTTCGTTCCTCAGGGCGCTGGAGCGCGACGGTGACCTCAAGCGCATCAAGGCCGAAGTCGATCCGTACCTGGAAGTCGGGGAGATCGTCGACAGGGTGAACAAGGCCGGCGGGCCCGCCCTGCTCTTCGAGAACGTCAAGGGCTCGGCCATGCCGCTCGCGATGAACGTCTTCGGTACCGACCGGCGGCTGCTCAAGGCGCTCGGGCTGGCGTCCTACGACGAGATCTCCGAGAAGATCGGCGGTCTGCTCAAGCCCGAGCTGCCGCACGGCTTCACCGGTGTCCGCGAGGCCTTCGGCAAGCTCGGTGCGATGGCGCACGTGCCGCCGCGGAAGGTGAAGGAGGCGCCCGTCCAGGAGGTCGTCCTCACCGGCGACGACGTCGACCTCGACCGGCTGCCCGCGCTGTTCACCTGGCCCGAGGACGGCGGCTCCTTCTTCAACCTCGGCCTCACGCACACCAAGGACCCCGAGTCGGGCGTCCGCAACCTGGGTCTGTACCGCCTGCAGCGGCACGACAAGCGCACCATCGGGATGCACTGGCAGATCCACAAGGACAGCCGCAACCACTACCAGGTGGCGGCCCGGCGCGGGGAGCGGCTGCCGGTCGCCATCGCCTTCGGCTGCCCGCCCGCGGTGACGTACGCGTCCACCGCGCCGCTGCCCGGCGACATCGACGAGTACCTGTTCGCCGGGTTCATCCAGGGCAAGCGGATCGAGATGGTCGACTGCAAGACCGTTCCGCTGCAGGTCCCGGCCAACGCCGAGGTCGTCCTGGAAGGCTGGCTGGAGCCCGGGGAGATGCGGCCCGAGGGCCCGTTCGGCGACCACACCGGCTTCTACACGCCGCAGGAGGACTTCCCTGCGCTGACCATCGACTGCGTCACCATGCGGAAGCGTCCGCTGCTGCAGTCGATCGTGGTCGGGCGGCCGCCGACGGAGGACGGCCCGCTGGGGCGGGCCACCGAGCGGTTCTTCCTGCCGCTGCTGAAGGTCATCGTGCCGGACATCGTGGACTACCACCTGCCGGAGTCGGGCGGCTTCCACAACTGCGCGATCGTCTCGATCGACAAGAAGTACCCCAAGCACGCGCAGAAGGTGATGCACGCCGTCTGGGGTGCGCACATGATGTCGCTGACCAAGCTGATCATCGTGGTCGACGCGGACTGCGACGTCCACGATCTGCACGAGGTGTCCTGGCGGGCCCTCGGCAACACCGACTACGCCCGTGACCTCACCGTCGTCGAGGGCCCGGTCGACCACCTCGACCACGCCTCCTACCAGCAGTTCTGGGGCGGCAAGGCGGGCATCGACGCGACCGCGAAGTGGCCCGAGGAGGGCTACACGCGCGACGGGGGCTGGCCGGAGATGGTGCAGTCGGACCCGGACGTCGCCGAGCGCGTGACCAAGCGCTGGAAGGAGTACGGGCTGTGACCGCCCCTGCCGCTGCAGTGCCCCAGCCGGGGCGCACGAAGGCCTTCCTGCGCCTGGTGATGATCGAGCACTCCGTCTTCGCGCTGCCCTTCGCGTACATCGCCGCGCTGACGGCGATGTTCCAGAGGAACGGCACGGTCGACTGGTGGAAGCTCTTCCTCGTCACCGTCGCGATGGTCGGCCTGCGCACGTTCGCCATGGCGTGCAACCGCATCATCGACCGCGAGATCGACGCCCGTAACCCGCGCACCGCGAACCGCGAGCTGGTCACCGGTGCGGTGTCGGTGCGTTCGGCGTGGACGGGTGCGCTGGTCGCCGTGGTGTTCTTCATCGGCGCGGCCGGGCTGCTGAACCCGCTGTGCCTGGCGCTGGCGCCGATCGCCGTGATCCCGATGGTGGTCTATCCGTACGGCAAGCGGTTCACCGACTTCCCGCACGCGATCCTCGGTCTGGCCCAGGCGATGGGCCCGGTCGGCGCGTGGCTGGCGGTGACGGGGTCGTGGTCCTGGGAGGCGGTGATCCTCGGGCTCGCGGTGGGCATCTGGATCGGCGGCTTCGACCTGATCTTCGCGTGCCAGGACGTGGCCGCGGACCGCGCGCACGGGGTGAAGTCCACCCCGGCCCGCTTCGGCATCCCGGCCGCGCTGCACGGTGCGCGGGTGTGCCACGTCATCACCACGGCGCTGCTGGTCTGGTACGGCGCGGCCATCCATGCGGGCATCTTCTGGTGGGTCGGCCTGGTGGTGGTCGGGGCGGCGTTCGGCTACGAGCACACGATCGTGCGGCCGCACGACCTGTCGCGGCTGAACAGGGCGTTCTTCACGGTGAACGGTTTCGTCGGGATCAGCCTGTTCTTCTTCGCCCTGCTCGACCTGGTCGCCCGCGGCCTGGGCTGGTAGGTCCGGACCTGCACCGGCCGCGGGCCCCGCGGCCGGACGGTTAGGCTCATCGCGTGGAGCCGTACGAACACACAACGCGACGTCAGGAACGCCGGCCCTGGGTGGTCGGCGTGTCCGGCGCTTCCGGCACGCCGTACGCGGCGGCCGTGGTGCGCGGGCTGCTGGAGGCCGGGGAGGCCGTGGACCTGGTGGTCAGCCGGGCCGCGCGGCTGACGTTGCTGGACGAGACCGGGATCGGGTTCCGGGACGCGCACTGGCGGGACGATCTGCGGGAGTGGCTCTCGCGGGGGGCCGACGGCAAGCCGTTCCCGTTCGACGACGACCTGTCGGACGTGCGCCACTGGGCGGCCGGCGATCTGGCCGCCGGGCCGTCGTCCGGCTCGTACCCGGTGAAGGGGATGCTGATCGTCCCGGCGAGCACGGCCTGTGTGGCCGGAGTGGCGCTGGGACTGTCGAAGGATCTGCTGCAGCGCACCGCGAGCGTGACCCTGAAGGAGCGTCGGCCGTTGATCGTCGCGGTGCGGGAGACGCCGCTGAGCGGTCAGACGCTCAGGCAGCTGGTGGCCCTGGACGAGGCGGGCGCTGTGGTGCTGCCCGCCTCTCCGGCGTTCTATGCGGGGGCGACGCACATCCAGGATCTGGTGGATTTCGTCGCCGGGCGGGTGCTGGACGCGGCAGGGGTGCCGCACCGGCTGTACCGCAGGTGGAAGGGAGAGCTCGGTGGCTCACGGACCCTCGGGGAGGGTTAGCCCTTCTTGGCGCGCAGGGTGCGGAACTTCGACCCGGTGCGGCGCTCGGTCGTTGCGGACTTGTGGGCACGCGAGCGGTTGGCCAGGTCCTGCAGCTCGCGCATGCGGGCGTAGGCCATCTCGATCGAGTACACGGGGACTCCACTCCTGAAGGATCGACGTTGATTCTCTGAGCTGATGAAAGATTTGCGGGGTATTGAGCCCCGTACGCCTTAGATTCTACACGCAAGACGGCAAGTTCGCTGATTATTGAAAGGTGCCAGGCTATGGACGCGGTGGACAGGCAGCTCATCCAGGCCCTGCGGGAGAACGGCCGGGCCTCGTACGCGGAGCTGGGCCGGCTGGTCGGCCTCTCCGGGCCGAGCGTCACGGACCGGATCAACCGCCTGGAGGCGGCGGGCGTCATCACGGGCTACCGCGCGACCGTCAACGCCGCGTCGCTCGGTCTCGGGGTCACGGCCCTCATCGGCATCCAGCTCTCGGACGCCGCGGACCACGAGGACGTGGCGCGCCGGCTGCGCGACCTGGAGGAGATCGAGGACTGCTGGTTCATCGCCGGCGACGACTCGTACATGCTCAAGGTCCGCATCGGGGACGTGGACGGCCTGGAACGCACCATCCGCCGGCTGTCGGGCACCAAGGGCGTCGCCCGCACCCGCACCACGATCGTGCTCTCCACCAAGTGGGAGAACCGGGTGGGCGAGCTGCCCGAAGAGGTCTGAAAACAGGGGAGTAGTCTCGACGGGGTTGCGCATCGGAAGTGACCCGGAAAGACATCGGAGAGGCGGACGCGGCATGGACGTGGGGCTCAAGCGCGAGCTGGAGGAGAAGGTCCGCGCGGGCGAGCGGCTGACCCGCGAGGACGGCATCGCCCTCTACGCGTCCGACGACCTGGCCTGGCTGGGCGGCCTCGCCCACGAGGTGCGCACGCGCAAGAACGGTGACGTCGTCCACTTCAACGTCAACCGGCACCTCAACATGACCAACGTGTGCACCGCGTCGTGCGCGTACTGCTCGTTCCAGCGCAAGCCGGGCGAGAAGGACGCGTACACCATGCGCATCGAGGAGGCCGTCCGCCTCGCCAAGGCCATGGAGAACGACAACCTCACCGAGCTGCACATCGTCAACGGCCTGCACCCGACGCTGCCGTGGCGCTACTACCCCCGCTCGCTGAAGGCGCTCAAGGAGGCCCTGCCGCAGGTCTCCCTGAAGGCCTTCACCGCGACCGAGATCCACCACTTCGAGAAGATCTCCGGGCTGTCCGCCTCCGAGATCCTCGACGAACTGATCGACGCCGGGCTGGAGTCGCTGACCGGCGGCGGCGCCGAGATCTTCGACTGGGAGGTCCGGCAGCACATCGTCGACCACGAGACCCACTGGGAGGACTGGTCGCGCATCCACCGCCTCGCGCACGAGAAGGGTCTGAAGACCCCGTGCACGATGCTCTACGGGCACATCGAGGAGCCCCGCCACCGCGTGGACCACGTGCTGCGGCTGCGTGAACTGCAGGACGAGACCGGCGGGTTCCAGGTCTTCATCCCGCTGCGCTACCAGCACGACTTCGTGGACATGAAGGACGGCAAGGTCCGCAACCGGCTCCAGGCCCGGACCACCATGGCCACCGGCGCCGAGGCGCTGAAGACCTTCGCCGTCTCCCGGCTGCTCTTCGACAACGTGCCGCACGTCAAGGTCTTCTGGGTCATGCACGGCGTCCAGACCGCCCAGCTCGCGCTGCAGCACGGTGCGGACGACATGGACGGCTCGGTCGTCGAGTACAAGATCACGCACGACGCGGACAACTACGGCACGCCCAACAAGCTGACTCGCGACGATCTGCTGGAGCTGATCCGCGACGCCGGCTTCCGCCCGGTCGAGCGCAACACGCGCTACGAGATCATCCGCGAGTACCCGGGCCCCGACGCGGAGCGGCGCGAATCGCCGCAGCCGATGCGGGTCTGAGACGGCTTGTGTTTGACTGGAACAGACCGTTCCCCATGAGCCCGAGAAGAAGGTCCCGTCCGTGAACAGCAACAAGTTCGCATCGCTCCGCTACACCGCGCTGCGCGTGGCCTTGCTCGTCGCCTGCTTCGGGGTCGTGTGGGTGCTCTGCTACTTCCACGTCATCCCGCTGGGCGTGGGCGGTTCGAACGTGTTCTGGATGGTGCTCCTCGCGCTCGTGATCTCCGCACCGCTGAGCTTCGTGCTGCTGCGCAAGCAGCGGGACGCGATGTCGGTGCAGATCAGCGAGCGGGTGGACCGCGCCAAGGCCCGCCTGGAGGCCAACGCGGGCCAGGAGGACGGGGCCTGACCCGTCCGGCCCCGGGGGTGTAACCCTCGTCACATCGTATGTGCGCATGCCGCGCCCGGAGTTTCCCAACTCCGGGCGCGGCATGCGGCGTTTTGGGCGATTCGAGAGTCCTTTGCGGCCCCTGATCCCAAAGTAATGCTTTGAGGTGCTCAAAGTGCGGGTGTTAACGTGTTCGACATGAAGACAACAGCAGCGCACCGCATCCCCACGGGCCCCCGGCTCGTGGCGCGCCTGCACGTCGATCTCTGCCGCTGCCTCTCCGCGGCCTGTTGCAGCCGCTGACGTCGCTCTTCCCCTGACTTCCCGTCTGCATCCGGAGTTCTCCGTTGTCCTCGACGCCCTCGTCCGCCCTGCGCGGCCGCATACCCAAGGTCCCGTTCTGGGCCCAGATCCTGCTCGCCCTGGTGCTGGGCGCCCTGCTCGGCTGGGTCGCCAAGAGCGGTGACGTCCACTGGCTCCAGGTGACCCTCGACAAGATCGGCAGCCTCTTCGTCCAGCTGCTGATGGTCGTGGTCGCCCCGCTGGTCTTCTTCGCCATCCTGGTGTCGATCACCAATCTGCGGAACGTCGCCAACGCCGCCCGGCTGGCCACCCGCACCCTGATGTGGTTCATGATCACGTCGCTGATCGCGGTCAGCATCGGCCTGGCGATCGGCCTGCTCACCCACCCCGGCTCCGGCACCGGCCTGACCGCCGCCGACGGCGCCGAGCCCAAGAAGCACGGCTCCTGGCTGGACTTCATCACCGGCATCGTCCCCACCGACGTCATCACGCCGTTCACGCAGCTGAACGTGCTGCAGATCGTCTTCATGGCCGCCGTCGCCGGCGTCGCCGTCCTGCAGATCGGCGAGAAGGCCCAGCCGCTGCTGACCTTCTCCGAGTCCGTGCTGGAGCTGCTGCAGAAGGTCCTGTGGTGGGTCATCCGGCTCGCCCCGCTGGGCAGCCTGGGTCTGGTCGGCCGGGCGATCTACAAGTACGGCTGGGACCTGATCGGCAAGTACGCGACCTTCACCGCCGACATCTACGTCGGCTGCGCCATCGTGCTCTTCGGCGTCTACCCGCTGCTGCTCGCCACGGTCGCCAAGGTCAACCCGCTGCAGTTCTTCAAGGGCGCCTGGCCCGCCATCCAGCTCGCCTTCGTCTCCCGCTCCTCCGTGGGCACGATGCCGCTGACGCAGAAGGTGACGGAGCGCCTCGGGGTGCCGAAGGAGTACACCTCCTTCGCGGTGCCGTTCGGTGCGACGACCAAGATGGACGGCTGCGCCTCCATCTACCCGGCCATCGCCGCGATCTTCGTGGCGCAGGTCTTCGGCGTCCCGCTGCAGCTGCGCGACTATCTCCTGATCGCCTTCGTCTCGGTCATCGGCTCGGCCGCCACGGCCGGCCTGACCGGTGCCACGGTGATGCTGACGCTGACCCTGTCGACGCTGGGCCTGCCGATGGCGGGTGTGGGTCTGCTGCTGGCGATCGACCCGATCGTGGACATGATGAGGACGGCCACCAACGTGGCAGGCCAGTCGGTCATCCCGATCATCGTCGCCGCGCGGGAGAACATCCTCGACCGCCGGGCGTTCGAGACGGCCGACGGCGCCAACCTGGAGGCGGAGCCCGCCCCGGTCGCCGCGTAGCCGTTCCGCGTAGTCGTTCCGCTACGGCTTGATCTCCACCCTTGACGTCCCTCCGCTCCGTGACATTACCTGTCGGTAATGTAGCGGGGGCGGAGGGACGTTTTGTCGTGACTACTGCACAGAAGGCCAGGCCTGTGACCACGGGCAAGGCCAAGCGCATGCCCCGGGCCGTACGCGAGCGCCAGATGCTCGACGCCGCCGTGGAGGTCTTCGCCCGGCGCGGCTACAGCGCGGCCTCGATGGACGAGATCGCCGAACTGGCCGGGGCCTCCAAGCCCTTGGTGTACCTCTACCTGAACTCCAAGGAGGAGCTGTACGGCGCCTGCATCCGGCGCGAGTCGCGGGCGCTGCTCGATGCCGTGCAGTCCGCCGCGGACCCCGAGGACTCCGCCGACCGGCGGCTGTGGTGCGGGCTGCGGGCCTTCTTCGCGCACACCGCCGCGCATCCCTCGGCCTGGGCGATGCTCAGCTGCCAGGCGCGCATCCACGGTGAGCCGTTCGCCCTCGCCCTGGCCGAACTGCGCCAGGAGATCGTCGACTTCGTGGCCCGGCTGATCGCGGCCGCCGGCGGGGATCAGGAGCGGGCCGGAGCGCCCCTGGACGCCCAGGAGGTCTCCGGCCTCGCGCACGCCCTCGTCGGTGCGGCCGAGTCGCTGGCCGGATGGGCCAACACCCGTGCGGACGCCGCCCCTCCCGCGAAGGAGACGGCGGCGACGCTGATGAACGTGACGTGGGCGGGGCTGGAGAACCTGCTGAACGGGCAGCGCTGGGCGCCCGTCCGTCCGTGATCCTCCCGGGGCCGCTCAGCGCTCCGTGCCGGGGCGGCGGCGGGCCAGCAGGACGCCGGTGCCGCCCAGGACGCCGGCCGCGGCGAGGGCGCCGCCGATGAGGGCGGGGTCGGTGTCCGCCGAGCCCTGACCGGGCGCCTCGCCCGCGGCCACGCCGCCCTTCGGGAGCTTCTTGCCGGTCGAGGGGGACGCGGTGTCCTTGGCCTGCTCCTTGTCCTTCGAACCGCCCGTCGTGGACTGGGTGATCCTGCCGGTCTTCTGGTCCAGCGTGACCTTCAGGCCGCCGTCGAGGGCGAGGGAGGGGGACGAGGCGGTGAGGGTGCCGAAGACGAAGCCGTCCGGGCCCGTGACGACGGCCTTGTACGAGCCGTCGGCGAGCTTGGTGATCACGGCGTACTTGCCGTCCTTGAGCTGGACGGTGCGGGAGGACGTGTCCTTCTGCTTCTCGTCCTTCTTGTCGTCGCCCTGGGTCTTCGCCGGCTTTGATGCCGTCGCGGAGCTGCTCGGGGACGAGTCCGTGCCCGCGGCGAACGCGGCGGTGGGGGCGGCAACGGCGCCGGTGAGGACGGTTGCGGCTATGGCGGTGCGGAGGGCGGTGCGCCGGTTGGTGTGCATAAGGCTCTGCGTCTCCTCACGGAGTGGGGGGTGTGACGCGGACAACGCTATTTCGGGCGCAATGCCGCACGGATCGGCAAAAAGGGCAGGCGTGTGCTGGCCGTAAGGACTAGAGGCGGGGTGGAGGAGGCGGGCCTTCAGGCGTACATTCACCGGGAAATTACCGCTGAGTAAGGCAACTTGTGGGTCTCTGGAACAGGAGCCGCACGTGTCCGTACCGCACAGCGTCACCACCCCCGCGCTCGTCCCGCCGCGGACGACGGCCGTCGACGGCACCGTCCGCGAGGCGCACGTCCCCCCTCTCGCCCCGCCCGTCCGGCAGGGTTCGCTCGGCGACCTGCCCTTCCTCAACGCCGCCGAGGCACCGCTGGACGTCGTCCTCGGCCGCAAGCAGGACGACGGCACCTGGCGCGACGTGACCGCCGCCGCCTTCGCCGCCGAGGTCGCCGGCGTGGCCAAGGGCCTGATCGCCGGAGGGCTGCAGCCCGGCGACCGGCTCGCGATCATGGCCCGCACCCGGTACGAGTGGACCCTGCTGGACTGCGCGGGCTGGGCCGCGGGCCTGGTCACCGTCCCCGTCTACCCGACCTCCTCCGCCCTGCAGGTGCGCTGGATCCTCCAGGACTCCGGCGCCGCCGCCATCGCCGTCGAGGGTGCCGAGCAGGCCGCACTCGTCGAGGGCGAGCGCGCGCAACTGCCCCGGCTCGCCCACGTGTGGCAGTTCGACGGCGGATGCATCCCGCAACTCATGGACGCCGGGCGCCCGTTGCCGGACGCCGCCGTCACCGAGCGGCGCGCCGAGCGGCGCCCCGAGGACGTCGCCACCCTCGTCTACACCTCCGGCACCACCGGGCGTCCAAAGGGCTGCGTCCTCACCCACGCCAATTTCTTCGCCGAGGTCGACAACACGACCGAACTGCTGCACCCGATCTTCACGTCCGTGAGCAGGGAGCCCGCCTCCACCCTGCTCTTCCTGCCGCTCTCGCACGTCTTCGGGCGGATGGTGGCCGTGGGCTGCCTGCGTGCCCGCGCCCGGCTGGGCCATGCGCCGTCCCTGCGGACCGAGGAACTGCGCGCCGATCTGGAGGGGTTCAGGCCGACGTTCCTGCCCGCCGTCCCCTACGTCCTGGAGAAGGTCTTCAACAACGGCAGAGCCACCGCCGAACGGCTCGGCCGCGCCGCCGTGTACGACAGGGCGGCCGCCGTGGCGCGGGAGTACGGCGAGGCCGTGGAGGCCGGCCGTCACGGCACCGGACCCGGGCCCGGACTGCGGCTGCGCGCCGAGCGGGCGTTCTACGACCCCCTGGTCTACCGGAAGCTGCGCGCCGCCCTGGGCGGGCGCGTGCGCTATGTCCTGACCGGCGGCTCACCGCTCGGCCGGCGGCTCGGCGCGTTCTACACGGGCGCCGGCATGGAGGTCTTCGAGGGTTACGGCCTGACGGAGACCACGGCCGCCGCGACGGTCACCCCGCCGCTGCGGCCCAAGCTGGGGACGGTGGGGTGGCCGCTGCCCGGGTGCCGGGTGCGCATCGCCGACGACGGCGAGGTGCTGCTGTCCGGGAGCCACGTCTTCCCCGGCTACTGGGACGCGGAACGCGGCGCGGCGGTGCCGTCCGCTCCGGGGGAGTGGTTCGCCACGGGCGACCTGGGGGTGCTCGATGCCGAGGGGTACCTGACGATCACGGGCCGGAAGAAGGAACTGCTCGTCACGAGCGGCGGCAAGAACGTGGCCCCGGCACCCCTGGAGGACCGGCTGCGGGCCCACCCGCTGGTGGGCCAGGCGATCGTCGTCGGCGACGACCGTCCTTATGTGGCCGCGCTGTTGACGCTGGAGCCGGACGGGCTGGCGCACTGGCAGAAGATGCGGGGGATGGAGGGGGTGCCGGTGGAGGAGCTCGTCTGCGACGCCGGACTGCGGGCCGATCTGCAGGAGGCGGTCGACGAGGCCAACCGGCTCGTGTCGCGTGCAGAATCGATACGGCGGTTTGCCGTGCTGCCGGTTGATTTCACCGAGGAGGCGGGGCATCTGACGCCTTCGCTCAAGCTGCGGCGCGCGGTGATCGCGCGGGACTTCGCGGAGGAGATCGAGGCGTTGTACGTCAACTGACGGCTGGCTGTGGCTGGTCGCGCAGTTCCCCGCGCCCCTTTGGGGCGCGGGGCCCGTAAGACTCAGCAGTTGCCCTCCGCCGGTTCCCCGGCAAAGCGGGCTGCAAGCCAGTTCGCCGCCGGCACCGACCCCGCCACCGCGCCCACCACATGTCCGGTCAGCGGCAGTGACCTCCAGCGCACCGTCGCGCCCTTGGCGCACCAGTCGGCGCGCAGCTGCTTGCCCACCGCGTACGGGATCAGTTCGTCGATCGCACCGTGGTACAGGTACACCGGCCGGTCCGGCGCGTGCGTCCCCAGCTGCGACAGGCGCAGTACCCGCTGCCAATCCGGTTCGTACAGCGGGTTCTTGACCGTCACGTCCGAGATGCGCTTGAAGAGCCCCGCCGCCGTGTTGATCACCACGCAGTGGTTCTTCAGGAAGTCCACGTAGGAGCGGCCGCGGTCGTTGAGGTACCGCTCCAGGTGGAGTTCGGGATAGGCCGCGTTCTGGCCCACGGCGGCCATGAGGATCAGGCCCGCGCCGATGTTGCCGTTGTTGAAGTCCGCGGTCTTGAGCAGGTCTGCCGGGACACCGCCGGTGGCCGTGCCCTTGACGTTCAGCTCGGGGGCGTACGAGTCGTGCAACTCGGCGGCCCAGCTGGTGGCCTGGCCGCCCTGTGAGTAGCCCATGATGCCGACGGGCGTGTCCGGACCGAGCCCGGTCCCGGGCAGTCGCAGCGCGGCCCGGGCCGCGTCCAGGACGGCGTGGCCTTCGGACGGGCCGACCGTGTAGGTGTGGTCGCCGGGGGTGCCCAGGCCCTCGTAGTCGGTGACGGCAACGGCCCAGCCGCGCCAGGTGAGTTGCTGGATCAGGTTGGCCTCGACCGTCGTCCCGTACGGGAAGCCCGCCGAGGGTGCGCAGGAGTCGGCCATGCCGACCGTTCCGACGGCGTACGTGACCAGCGGGCGGGGGCCCGTGCGGCCGTCCTGGGGGACGATCACCGTGCCCGACACGACGTTCGGCGTGCCCTTGGCCGTGGTCGAGCGGTAGGTGATGTGCCAGGCCCGGGTGTCGGTCGGCTGGCCGGGCAGCGGGTGGAAGGAGGTGGGCGCGGAGGCGACGATGTCGCCGGGCGTGCCGTCGGTGCCGACGGCGGCTGCTCTCGCCGGCAGGGCCGCGGGCAGGGCCAGTGGGACGGCCAGTGCGGCGACGGCGGCGAGGGTGGTGCGCAAGCGGTGCAGGGGCATGCGGCTCTCCCAACTGACCAGTGGCGCCATGCGAGTTGGGATGACCGTAATGTCCGGCGGGCGGGATCGATGCTGGTCGGAACGCTCAGATTTCCTGACCCCGGTACCCGCGGTACGCGCCGGGCGTGGTGCCCGTCCAGCGGCGGAACGCCCGGTGGAAGGCGGTGTCCTCGGAGAACCCGAGCCGCACCGCGAGCTGCGCGATCGGCTCCCGCCCCTCCGCGAGCCCGGCGATGGCCGCCTCGCGGCGCACCTGGTCCACCAGCCGCCGGTACGAGGTGCCCTCCGCCTGCAGCCGCCGCCGCAGCGTCGCCGGGCTCACCGCCAGCCGCTCCGCGATCTGCGCCACTTCCGGCAGCCGGGTCGGCCGCCCCTCGCGCAGCGCCCGGACGAACGAGCGGCGTACCTGTTCGGCGACGGTCGTGCCGTACTCGCGGCGGCTGAGCAGCTCGGCCGGGGCCCGGCGCAGCAGCTCCGCCACCCCGGTCTCGTCCCGCACCACGGGCGCCGCCAGCCATCGAGCGTCGAACCCCGCACCGGTGTGCTCCGCCCCGAACCGCACCGGGCAGCCGAACATCGTCCCGTAGTCCGCCGCGTAGGGCGGGGCGGCGTGTGCGAAGGCGGCCCAGTGCAGGACGATCCGGTGGCCGATCAGCCAGCTGGCCAGCCGGTGCCAGATGATCATCAGGCACTCCGCGAGGAAGCGGCCTTCGGCCCGCTCCCGCAGGTCGCTGCGGACCGCGAAGACGGCCTCCCCGCCGTGGTGTTCGAGGACCAGGTCCGGTCCGCCGGGGAAGAGCCCGTAGAACCGCGCGGCCCGCTCCAGCGCCGCGCCCAGGTCCCGGCAGCCGATGCAGGCGTGGCACATCATGGCGAACGTCCCGGGCCGGCTCGGCGCCGTGCCGAGCCCGATGAACTCGTCGCCGGTCGCCCGGTGCAGCCCGTGCACCAGCCGCGCGAACTGCTCGGGCGTCACGTGCGCCCGTTCGTCCCCCAGCAGCAGCGGCGCGATCCGCGCCTCCTGCAGCAGGGGCACGGTGTCGATCCCGAGCCGCTGCGCCCCGCCCAGCGCGGCCCGTACGCAGTGCACGGTGATCGTCCGCCCGCTCATGCGGGCACGGTAGCGCCGTTGGGCGTTCACGTCAGTGGCGCCGACCGTTCCTGAAACTCCGCCGGGCGGCGAGCGCGGAACGCCATGCGGCCGAAATCGATGTGTTGTGCGAACGTACGGCGAAAGGGGCAACAAAAGGAGGTACAAAAGCGTTCGGGAAACCAGTGAAAGCAGTGACGCCAGTGGGTGAATAGCAGGTAAAGCCGGAAAGTCGCCGCCCGCCCCGCCCGGGAAAAGGCAGGAGCCCTGCCCTCGCCGAAGCGGGGGCAGGGCTCCTTGGGTACTGCACGTAGACCGCGAACGGTCCGCAGGAGGTCAGCCCTGCGGAGTGACGTTCTCCGCCTGCGGGCCCTTCGGGCCCTGCGTGACGTCGAAGCTGACCAGCTGGTTCTCCTCGAGGGAGCGGAAGCCGGCGGCGTTGATCGCGGAGTAGTGGACGAAGACGTCGGGGCCCCCGCCGTCCTGGGCGATGAAGCCAAAGCCCTTTTCAGCGTTGAACCACTTCACGGTTCCGGTAGCCATAAGCCCTCCTATGGGCCAAAGGGTTGCCCTGCTCCAGAACCTGCGAGAAGTCTGAAAACTACAAAAGCCTGCGGGTCACATGCTCCGCAGGCTCTGTACTGCAAGGGAAACCAAACTGCAACTTGCGGCGAGCCTAGCACGCGGGCTTCTCGCGGGGAAAGAGTTGAAGATCACGCCCAAGGTGGGTTTTCGGGGCCGTCCCGCCGGAAAAGATCCCTCTTCGGTCCGGTGCGCGGGGGGACCCCGGCACAGCGCCCCCGAGGGGGCGGGGCTAGCCTCCGGATGTGGACAATTCAGCCTCGGATGTAGCGATCGCGGCGGACCCGCAGGACGGGCCCCCGAGCCTCCGCAGCCGCCCGCGCGTCGGCCACATCCAGTTTCTCAACTGCCTGCCCCTCTACTGGGGCCTCGCCCGGACCGGCACGCTGCTCGATCTGGATCTGACCAAGGACACCCCCGACAACCTCAACGACCAGCTGGTCCGCGGCGACCTGGACATCGCGCCCATCTCGCTGATCGAGTTCCTGAGGAACGCGGACGACCTCGTCGCGCTGCCGGACATCGCCGTCGGCTGCGACGGCCCCGTGATGTCCTGCATCATCGTCTCCCAGCTGCCCCTGGACCGGCTGGACGGGGCGCGCGTCGCCCTCGGCTCCACCTCGCGCACCTCCGTGCGCCTGGCCGAGCTGCTGCTCGCCGAGCGGTACGGCGTGCAGCCGGACTACTACACCTGCCCGCCGGACCTCGGCCTGATGATGCAGGAGGCGGACGCCGCCGTCCTGATCGGCGACGCCGCACTGCGGGCCTCGCTGCACGACGCCCCGCGGCTCGGGCTCGAGGTGCACGACCTGGGACAGATGTGGAAGGACTGGACGGGCCTGCCGTTCGTCTTCGCCGTGTGGGCCGCGCGCCGCGACTACCTCGCCCGTGAGCCGCACATCGTCGCCAAGGTGCACCAGGCCTTCCTGGAGTCCCGGGACGTCTCCCTGGAGGAGGTCACCAAGGTGGCCGAGCAGGCGGCGCGCTGGGAGGCCTTCGACGCGGGGCTGCTGGAGCGGTACTTCACCACGCTGGACTTCCGCTTCGGCCCGGACCAGCTGGCCGGCGTGACCGAGTTCGCGCGCCGCACGGGGCCCACGACGGGCTTCCCCGCGGACGTGCGGGTGCAGCTGCTGAAGAGCTGACCGGCAGGACCGTACGACCGACGCAGTGGAGCACGACACGGCGGAGCCCCCGGGGAACGTTCCCCGGGGGCTCCGCCGCGTCATGTCCTTGTGCGGATCAGGAGGAGGGCGTCGGCCCCTCCATGTGGTCGCTGATCCACTTCATGGAGCTGTCGCCCATGCCCTTCACATAGGTCTTGGCGTTGTGCTCGCCGCCCTGGATGACCTGCAGGTGGGTGTGGATCGGGCCCTTGCCGTAGGTGGCGATGAACTTGTCCACCTTCGGGATCACCGAGGTCTCCTTGGTGCCGTACTGGAAGGCGAGGTAGACGTCCGGTCCCTTGGTGTCGATCAGCTTCTGGGCCAGCAGCTCGGGGTTGTTGGCGGCCTTCTCCTGGTCGTGGCCGGCCCACAGCGGGGAGTCCGGGACGATGTCCGGGCCGGAGGCGATCACGGCCTTGAACTTGTCGGGCTTCTGCAGCACGGCCTTCAGGCCGGAGAAGCCGCCGGAGGAGGAGCCCATGAACGCCCAGCCGTCACGCGACTTCAGCGTACGGAAGTTCTCCCGCACCAGGTCCGGGACGTCCTCGGACAGCCAGGTGCCCATCTTGGGCTGGTTCGGGATGTCACTGCCGTCGTAGTAGTTCTTGTTGTCCGGGTTGAGCACCGGCATCACGACGATGAAGGGCTGCGACTTGCCCTCCTCCGACCACTGGGCGATCGACGACTCGAGCTTGAGGTCGGTGCCCATCCAGTAGTTCATCGGGTAGCCGTTGCCGCCGGGGAGCGCGACGAGGACCGGGAAGCCGCTGTTCTTGTACTTCGGGTCGTTGTACTGCTTCGGCGCCCAGACCCACACCTTGCCGGTGAAGCCGGACTTCTTGCCGGTGTAGTTCGTGACGGCGATCTTGGTGCCGTCCTCGATGGTGTTGGCGACCTTGAAGTCGGCCGCCGGGCCCGTCGGCATCACCGTCTTGGAGTCGGCCGGCGCACCGTTGTTGCCGCCCGCCTGCCCGCCGCCGGCGGCCGCGCCGCCCGGAGCACCCTGGCCGAAGGAGACCGACTCGCCCTTGTCCGAGAACACGTCGAAGTAGTTCAGGACGGGGTAGGCGATCGCGCCGAGCACGGCTATGCACGCCACGAGGAGGATCCATCGTTTGGCGCGGGAGGCCCGGCGGTGGCCCTGGGACTGGTAGGCCCCGTTGGCTGAGTGCGTCATCGCGTCGCTCCGGACGATTTGCTGCCCCGAAGGACATGACGGTGGGTGTTCCGACCTAGGTGATGGGCAAACCTCGAGCCCGGGTTCCCGATCGGCCGGTGAATTGCGTCATAGGCTAATCGGGGGGCGCGCAGCCCCGTCCGGGGGGAGGCGAAGAGCCCGAATGCAACCGCTTTTGCCAGAAGATCCGCAGGTCGTCGGCGCCTATCGGCTGCTGGGCCGGCTCGGGGCCGGCGGGATGGGCCGGGTGTATCTCGGGCGCAGTGCGGGAGGACGCACGGTCGCCGTCAAGATCGTCCATCCGCATTTCGCCGCGGATGATCAATTCCGGGAGCGATTCCGGCGCGAGGTGCGGGCGGCCCGCAGCGTGGGCGGCGCATGGACGGCGCCCGTGCTGGACGCGGACCCGGAGGCCGCGGTGCCCTGGGTGGCGACGGGCTACGTGGCCGGCCCCTCGCTCTCCGAGGCCGTCGCCGGCGCGGGCCCGCTGCCCGCGCCCGCGGTACGGGCCCTGGGGGCCGGGCTCGCGGAGGCGCTGACGGCGGTGCACGGGCAGGGGCTGGTGCACCGGGACGTCAAACCGTCGAACGTGCTGCTGGCCCTGGACGGCCCCCGCATCGTCGACTTCGGCATCGCGCGGGCCACGGAGGCCACGGCCTCCCTCACCTCCACCGGGGTCTCCGTCGGCTCGCCCGGCTACATGGCGCCCGAGCAGATCCTCGGCCGGGACGTGACGGGCGCGGCCGACGTCTTCTCGCTGGGCGCGGTCCTCGCCTACGCGGCCACGGGCGCGCCGCCGTTCCCCGGGGACAGCTCCGCCGCACTCCTCTACAAGGTCGTCCACGAGCCGCCGGTGCTCGGCCCGGCGCTCACGGGCGAACTGCGGTCGCTGGTCGCGGACTGCCTCGCCAAGGAGGCCGCCGCCCGGCCGTCCCCGCAGGACCTCGCCCGCGCGCCGCCGTCCGCGGG